>NZ_BAABFR010000144.1:0-9296 GCF_039541155.1 Tsukamurella soli | reverse complement strand
CGGGTGCCGGCGCCTTCGCAGGCGCGGCGGCCGGTGCCTTCGCCGCAGCGGGAACCGACGGCGCTGCGGGAACCGACGGCGCTGCGGGAACCGACGGAGCCGGGCTGCTCGGCTTCGCAGGGACGGGGGTGGGGGTGGGGGCGGCCGGAGCGGGGGTGGGGGCGGCGCTGTCGCCTGCTGCGGGGGTACCGCCCGGCGTGTACGCCTTCAGGAACTCGTGCCAGCTGGGGTCCACTGATGAGGGGTCGGCCTTGAACCGCTCGTACATCTCCTCGACCAACCACTCGTTCTGGCCGAACTCCGATACAGAACTGCTGCTCACGGCAGTGTCTCGCCTCGATTCCACATCACGATCAATTTGTTCACCACGCTGACGGTGGGCGTGGCGGGTTCCGCTCATTCAGGGTAGTGCACGCTCCGCCTGCTCGGCGAGGATCATCCACCCATGGGCAACGAGCCCTGCGTCGTCTGTGTTCCCGGCTCATCCAGCCGGTGGCGCCAGATCCGGACCGTGGTCCGATCGGCCCGGTTCGGTGGTGCCGCTCGGTCCGCCGCCGGGCGGTACGGACCCCTCGACGGTGACCGGCCATGCCGTGGGTGCCGGCCCGAACGCGTGCCGGGTGTTACGGATCACAGATCTTCCGAGTGCGCGGTTGCCCCCGGCGCCGACGACCAGCCCGATACCGGCCGGCAACAGCGTTCCCAGCATCAGTGGCGCGCGTTTGGCCAGGAAACGCTTCGTGAACATCTTCATCAACTGCTGGTTGAGGTTGCTGAGCGTCGGCACCTGCAGCGGGTTCTTCTTGAGGTTCATGAGGTTGGCGTTCTTGCGGCCCACGGTGTCGCGCAGCGCGCCGAGGCCCGCGTCGCCGAGCACCGCGGTCAGCACGAGGGCCCTGCGCAGCTCGCGCTCCTCGATGGGGATGCCGTGCACCTCGGCGACTGCCAGCGCGTACAGCGCGGACGCCTCCATGAACACCACGGTCTCGGCGCCCACGGTGCCGATCGCCGTCAGGGTGCCTACGCCCGGGACCGCTGCCGTGGCGCCCGCGGCGCCGCCGGTGCCCGTCACCGTCAGCAGGAACCGTCGCTCGAGCCGGCGGATCAGCTGCTCGGGCGAGTCGTCCGGGTGATCGGTGCGCATCTTGCCCACATACTTCGCGACGGCCGGCGCCTGCAGGCGCGCCGCGCGGTCGATGATGGGTCCGATCGCCCGGCCGGACCCGCCGCTGGGCTGGGCCGGCGCGGGGGACTGACCGGTCTGGACGAGCTGCAGGGCTGCCCGGTCGGCGGCGCGGCGCTCGGCGCGGTTGCGAGCCATGATGCCTCCTCGTGACGGACCGACCGGCGGTCGCCGCTCGATTGTGTCCGTCATTCCGATTCCTGGATACCACCACCTGCCGACAACTAGCGATAGCGTGCCTGGCGTGACCGGCCCAGCGGAGTTCGCGTACACCCTCGACATCCCCACGAGATGGAAGGACAACGACGTCTATGGACACGTCAACAACGTCGTGTACTACAGCTTCTTCGACACCGTCATCAACACGTTCCTGATCGCCGAGGGCGGCCTGGACATCCACACCGGGGCGGTGATCGGGCTGTGTGTCGAGTCGCACTGCCGGTACGACGCGCCGCTCGCCTTCCCGGGCACGGTGCGCGCCGGTCTGGCGGTCGACAGGATCGGCGTGTCCCATGTCCGGTACGCGGTGTCGCTGTTCGATGCGGGCGGGGCGGACGGTGCCGGGCCGCCCCTTGCGGCCGAGGGCTGGTTCGTACACGTCTTCGTCGACCGGACGAGCCGGCGTCCTGCCCCGCTGCCCGACGGTATCCGTGCGGCCGTGGAGCGCCTGGCTCGGTGAGGGGCGCCGTGCGCCGCTGACCTGCGGTGACGGGCAGGCCTGGGCGTGCTCGGCCCGCCCGTGCCGGAAGTCTGTCGGAGGTCGCCGCTAATGTCGGAGGTCCACAGGCGAACAGAGATCGGAGGCATCATGACGTTTGCGCAACCGATCGAGCCGGTCACGTTGGAGGGGCGGCTCGTGCGGCTCGAGCCGTTGGCGAGGGCTCATTCGGCGGGCCTCGCCGAGGCGCTCGAGGACGGCCGGATGTGGGACCGGTGGTACACGTCGGTGCCGAGTCCGGAGGGGCTGTCGGCCGAGATCGACCGGCGCCTGGCACTGCAGGACGCGGGGCAGATGATTCCGTTCACGGCGCTGGCCACGGACGGCACGGTGCTCGGCATGACCACGTATTACGACATCGATCCCGATGTGCCGAGGCTCGAGATCGGCTACACCTGGAACAGGCAGTCGACGCACGGTACAGGTACCAATCCCGAGGCCAAGCTGCTGCTGCTCGGGCACGCGTTCGATGTGCTGGGGTGTGAGTGCGTCGGCTTCCGCACGCAGTGGGCCAACGTGCAGTCCCGCGAGGCCATCGCGCGCCTCGGGGCGAAGCAGGACGGGGTGCTCCGCTCATACCGGCGATACCGCAACGGCGCGTTGCAGGACGCCGTCCTATTCTCGATCCTGCGCCACGAGTGGCCGTCGGTGCGTGCGCATCTGCGGCACCGGCTGCGGTACCGGGCGGCCGAGTACGCGGTGACGCCGTGACCGCTCTGCTCAGCACGGTCGACCTGCTGGCCGCGCGCGAGCGTCTCGCCGGTCGGGTGGTCGTCACGCCCACGCTCGAGATCCCCGGCAGCGACGTGTTGCTTCACCTCGAATACCTCCAGCTCGGAGGCACGGTCAAGTATCGGGGTGCCCTCAACATGCTGCTCGCGGCCGCCGCGCAGGGCCCGGTGCGGCGGGTCGTCGCGGCGTCGGGCGGCGACACCGCGGTCGGTGCCGCGCTCGCTGCGCGCACCCTCGGCGTGCCGGCGCGGGTGTTCGTGCCCAGCATCACACCGACCCAGAAGGTGATCCGCCTGTCGAAGCTGGGCGCCGACGTCGTGCAGGTGGCCGACCTTCCGGCGGCGTTCGACGCGGCGGCCGTCGACGCGGACGAGCCCGGAGCCGTCCTCGTTCATCCGTACGACCAGCGCGAGGTGGCTGCCGGCAACGGCACCCTCGCCTTCGATCTGGTCGCTGCGGTGGATCGCCTCGACACGGTCCTGGTGGCGGTCGCGGGCGGCGGCCTGCTCGCAGGCGTGGTGCTGGGGCTCCGCGCCGCGGGGCGCGACGGCGTCCGTGTCGTGGGCGTCGAGACCGAGGACTGTCCCACCCTCGACGCCGCTTTGCGCGCCGGCCGGCCCGTCGACGTGCCGTTCAACGGGATCGCCGTCGACAGCCTCGGCGCGCCCCGGCTGGGCGACATCGGCTTCGAGGTGGCCAGCACCGCAGGCGTCGAGTCGGTTCTGGTCAGCGACGAGGACGCCATCGCGGCGCGCGACGAGTTGTGGGCAGAGCGGCGGATCCTCATCGAGTACGGTTCGGCGGTTCCTTACGCCGCGGTGATGTCGGGCGCGTACCGGCCAGAGCCCGGCGAGCGGGTGGCGGTTCTCCTGTGCGGCGCCAACACGCCGCGCGACTAGGCCCGCCGTGAGTGCCCGCGCTGCCGTGCCCGTGCCGTCGGGCACTGCGGGCGTGCCCGTGCCGTCGGGCACGGCAGGCACTGCCCCGCAGACGGTGTCGGCGTCGGTGCACGCGCTGTGGCGGCCGGGCGCGGGCCTGACCCTGCACTTCGAGGACCCGGAGGGTCGACCCACGGCGACGCCGGATCTCGCGGCCCTGCCTGCGCCGGTCCGGGAGTTGCTGGGGGCGCGGTCGCCGCATCGTTCGGTCACCGTCGTCGCGCCGGTGGGGCGAGAGGCGGTGCCGTGTGTCACCGTCGGCCCCGGGCGGGCGACGCGGCTGCTGCTCGCGCTGGGCCCGGGTGACGGTGCACCCGATCTCCAGTACCTGTGGTGGGTCGCCGCGTCGGTCGCCAGGTTCGTCGGGGCCGGCTCCGTGGCGCCTGCCTTGACCAGATCCGACGGCGACTGGTTGCTGCGCTGGGCACCGCTCGACACGTTGGCGTGGCGGGTGTGGACCCGCGCCGCCGCGGGCGCGGCCCCCGAGTCGATTCGTCGCAACGGTGATCTCGCGGCGGTGCTCGACCTGGCGGTCGAGATCTGCGACCACCTGTGCCGCGCCCGGCTCGGGGACGGCCCGTGGGACTGGATCGCGGCGCCGCCGCTGCGTGCGCTGGCCGAGGGGGAGCCGCTGACCGGGCCACACACCGCGGACGCCGTGGGCGCGGCGGCGGCCTGGGCCGAGTGGGCGGGAACGGTCCGCGCGACGGAGACGTCGCTGGTGTTCCGGCTCGTGGAGCCCGCGGGCCCGCCCGACGCGATCGGCGCCGAGAGCGGGGTTGACGCGGCGTTCGACCGCTACCGCGCAGATCCGGACCGGGCGGCGTTGTGGCGGCTGCAGGTGTGCCGACGGGTGGACGGCGCACCGCCCGAGCGGGTGGCGCTCGACCGCATCGGGTCGGCCGAGCTCGAGGACCTCACCGGTGAGTTGGCGCGCGCGCTCAGTGCATATCCGCCGCTCAAGGCCATGCGCCACGACGACTTCTCCCTCGACTTCGAGCTGACCAGCGAGGAGGCCGAGCGGGTGCTCGAGGAGGGTGGTGAGGCGCTGACCGTCGCCGGTTTCGAGGTACTGCTGCCCACGTCGATCGCGCGTGCCCGGCCCGCGTTGCGGTTGCAGGGACGGGAGCAGCCGGGCCGTACCGCGCTGACGGTGGCGGCGGGCCTGGGAGAGATCCGGGAGTTCGTGTGGCAGCTGGCGCTCGGTGATGCCGTGCTCACCGCGGACGAGCTCGCGGCTCTCGCCGACGCAAGCTCGGGGCTGGTCCAGGTGCGCGGCCGCTGGGTGCGTGCCGACCGCTCCACCCTCACGCACGCCGCGCGCTTCGTGGCCCAGCAGCGGGCCGCCGCGGAGGCGGGGATGTCCGGCGACCTCGGCGGGCTGCTCGCCCTGATCGCCGACCAGGAGGCGCTCCCCGCGCCGCTCGCCGCCGTCGACGGCCTCGGCTGGCTGGACACGGTGTACCGCGGCGGGACGATCGAGGCGGCGGATGTGCCGGCACCGTCGAATCTGGCGGCGACACTGCGGCCGTACCAACTGCGTGGCCTGCGTTGGCTGTCGGCGTTGTCGCAGGGTGGGATCGGAGCGGTGCTCGCCGACGACATGGGCCTGGGCAAGACGGTGCAGGTATTGGCGCTGCTGTGCAGCGAACGCGAGTCCGGGCGACCCGACGTGGCGCGCCCCACGCTCCTGGTGTGCCCGATGTCGGTGGTGGGCAACTGGGCGGCGGAGGCGCATCGCTTCGCGCCGGGCCTGCGGGTCACCGTCCACCACGGGCCGGGGCGTCGCACCGGCAGCGAGTTCGCCGCGGCCGCAACGGGATCCGACCTGGTGATCACCACCTTCGCGCTTGCCGCGCGAGACCGTGAGCTGCTGGCCACAACGGGCTGGGAGCGGCTGGTGGTCGACGAGGCGCAGCACGTGAAGAACGTCAACACCGCCCAGGCGCGGGCCCTGCGCGCCATCCCCGCGAGGCACCGCGTCGCCCTCACCGGCACCCCCGTCGAGAACCGGCTCGAGGATCTGCGCGCCGTGATCGACCTCGTCAATCCCGGGCTGCTCGGGTCGGCGCGCACGTTTCGCAACCGGTATGCCCTGCCCATCGAGCGCGACCGCGACCCGGCCGCCATCCGCCGACTGAACACCCTGACCTCGCCGTTCGTGCTGCGCCGCGAGAAGACCGATCCCGCGATCGTCCCCGATCTGCCCGCCAAGGACGAGTTCGTGGTGCGCGCCAACCTCACAGCCGAGCAGGCGGGCCTGTACCGCGCGGTTCTCGACCGCCTCACCGCCGAGCTGAAGGAGGCCGACGGTATGCCCCGCCGTGGGCTGGTCCTCGCGGCTCTCACTCGGCTCAAGCAGATCTGCAACCATCCCGCTCACTACCTGGACGACGGCTCGCCCGTGCTGCGCCGCGGCGCGCACCGCTCCGGCAAGATCGAGCTGCTCGCCGACATCCTGGAGACCGTCGCGGCCGACGGTGACCGCGCCCTCCTCTTCACGCAGTACGCGGCCTTCGCGCGGTTGCTCCAGCCGTGGCTGACCGCGGTGCTCGGCGCCGACGTCCCGGTGCTCGACGGTGGCGTCGGCCGGGCCGAGCGAGATGCGCTGGTCGCACGCTTTCAGGCGGGGGCGGGCGCGCCGGCGCTGCTTGCGACCGTCCAGGCCGGCGGTACCGGGCTCAATCTCACGGCCGCGAACCACGTCGTGCACATCGACCGCTGGTGGAACCCCGCCGTGGAGGACCAGGCCACCGACCGGGCGTTCCGGATCGGCCAGACCAGGCGTGTGCAGGTCCGCAAGTTCGTGTGCGTGGGCACCCTCGAAGAGCGCATCGACGACGTGATCACCGCGAAGCGCGCACTGGCTGACGCCACCGTCGGCGTCGGCGCGGGGTGGCTGACCGAGCTGGGCAACGACGAGCTCTATGAGCTGATCGCGCTGCGCGACGACTCGGTGGGCGACTGATGGCGCGCGCGGGCGGGGGTGCCGCCGGCCAAGGCCGGGCGCCGCAGCGCAAGATGGGCACGACCTGGTTCTCTCGCGCACTGATCCGGCAGGCAGAGGACCGCACCGAGCGGCGCAAGGTGGTGTACGCACGGCGGTTGTACAACGAGCGGGCGGTGTACTCGGTCGCCGTGCGCGACGGGCGCGCGAGCGCCACGGTGCAGGGTACGCAGCTGGACCCGTTCGGCGTCGAGCTGACCCGCCCCGTGGCCGACCCCGACACCGTCGTGGCAGTGCTCGCCGGCGAGGGCGCGACCGGCGAGCTGACGGCCGTCGCCCGCGGCGACCTGGGCCGGACGCTCGGCGGGCTGGTACTGCCCGAGGCCGGCGACCTCAGCGCCGACTGCACCTGCCCCGACCCGAGCGGCGCGTGCGCCCACGCCCTAGCGCTCATCTACGAGGTCGCTGCGGCCGCGGCGGCGGAACCGGCGCTGTTGCTCGACTTCGCCGGCGTCCCGCTCGCCGCGCTCATCGCGCGCACGACCACGTCGCGCACGTCGCCGACGCGGCTCCCACCCGCACCGGCCCTCCCGCCCGGCGACGACGGTGGCGACCCGGTCGCGCGGGATCGGGCGATGTTCTACGGCGGCGGCACGCTGCTACCGCCGCTGCCCGAGCCCGCGCCGGTCGATCCCACCGACCTGCTCGACCCCGCCATGCTCCGGACCGCCCTGCGTCGCTCCGGCACCCGCGCCGCCGATGCGGTGCAGGCGACCGAGGAACTGGCCGAGCTCTACGCCCGGTTGCGCGAGCCGCGGTAGCCGGCGGGACGGACCCCGACACGCCGTCGCCACAGGTCAGGCGCCATGTGGCGAAACATGTCGCACCCCCTTACTACTCTTGTCCACGGAATCGACGACCACGGTGGGAGGAGGTGGCGAGATGCGGTTCGTACACACCGCCGACTGGCAGCTCGGGATGACACGGCACTTCCTCGACGCCGATGCACAGGCCCGGTTCACCGACGCACGCCTGGACGCGGTCAGCCGCATCGGCGACCTCGCACGGGGCCGCGAGGCCGAGTTCGTGCTGGTGTGCGGCGACGTGTTCGAGGACAACCGTCTCGCCCCCGGAATCGTCGCGCGCTGCCTCGACCGGCTCTCCGACATGCCGTGCCCCGTCTACGTCCTGCCCGGCAACCACGACCCGCTGGACGCCGCGTCGATCTACACGTCCGACGCGTTCCAGCGGCATCGCCCCGGCACCGTCGTCGTGCTGGACCGCGCCGGCATCACGCAGGTGCGCCCCGGCGTGGAGATCCTCGCGGCGCCGTGGTTCTCCAAGCACCCCGCCGGCGACCCGTTGACAGCTGCGTTGGTCGAGGCGGCGCCCGCGGCCGAGCCCGGCGTCGTCCGGATCGCGGCCGGGCACGGCGGCACACTGTCCGTGGGACACCGCGACCAGCGGCTGATCGATATCGACGCGGTCGGTGCCGCGGTCGATGCGGGCGCGCTGGACTACGTGGCGTTGGGCGATCGGCACTCCGTGACGCAGGTCCGCCCGGGTGTCTGGTACTCGGGAGCGCCGGAGGTGACCAACTTCGACCACCTCGAGCCGGGGTCCGGCCAGGTGCTGGTGGTCGACTGCGCACCGGACCGGCCAGCACAGGTCGAGGCCGTGCGGGTGGGCACGTGGGCATTCCGATCGTTCGCCTTCGAAGTGGGCTCCGAGGCCGACGTCGCGCACGTGGCCGCCGAGCTGGCCGCGCTCCCCGACAAGGACCGCACGGTCGTCAAAGCGGCATTCACCGGCACCCTCTCGCTCGCTGCGAAGGCCGACCTGGATGACCGGCTCGACGCGTTGCGCGCGCGGTTCGCAGCCATCGCACCCTGGCCGCAGCGCACCGACCTGGCGGTGCTGCCGGGCGACGGCGAGTTCGATTCGCTCGCGCTGGCCGGGCCGGTCGCGACCACTGTCGACACCCTGGTCGTGGCCGCTCGCGCGGGTGCCGGCGCGCCGGACGACACCAGCGCTGCAGACGCATCCGGCGCGCTGGCACTGCTGTACCGGCTGGCGGGCGGGGTGGGTCGATGAGGCTGCACAGGTTGCTGGTGCGCGACTTCCGCGGCGTGGCCGAGCGTGAGGTCGTGTTCGCCGACACGGGCGTCACGCTGTTGCACGGCCCCAACGAGGCGGGCAAGTCGTCGCTGCTCGAGGCCCTGCACATGCTGCTGGAGGTCAAGGCGACGTCCAAGTCGCAGCGGGTGGAGGCGGTGCTGCCCGCGGGTCGCGACGTCGCACCGTATGTGGAGGCCGAGCTCACGGTAGGCCCGTACCGGTTCGTCTACGGGAAGCGCTACCACCGCCGCCCGAGTGCGACGGTGACGGTGCTCGCCCCCGCGCCGCAGCAGCTATCGGGCGGCTCGGCGGAGGACTGGGTGCGTGGAGTGCTGACGGCGCACGTCGACGCCCAGCTGCTGGCCGCGCTCACGGTGTTGCAGGGCCCGTCGCCCGGGCAGCCGACGCTGCGGGACAGCGCGGCGTTCGCGAAGGCGCTGGTAGCCGCGGCGGGTCGTGCTGACGGAACCGGGGCGAGCAGTGCCGCCGTAGGCGCAGCGAGTGAGGGGCAGCTCGACGACGGGACGGCGGACTCGACCAGCCTGTACGACGCGGTCGCGGCGGAGCGCGCACGCTACTACACGGCGACGGGACGGGAGACCGCGGAGCTCGCCGCGGCGCGGTCGCGCGCGGTCGCGGCGGGCTCGGCGCACGACGCCG
>NZ_BAABFR010000143.1:0-9429 GCF_039541155.1 Tsukamurella soli | reverse complement strand
GGCGTGGCGCGTGTCGCATACGCCGCGGCCGACCCCAACCCGCTCGCCGCGGGCGGCGGCGACGTCCTCCGCGGGCGACGGGTCGCCGTCGCGCACCTCGGGGTCGAGCCGTGGCCGCTGCGGGAGTGGCTGTTCCGGCAGCGCACCGGCCGACCGATGGTCACGCTCAAGCTGGCCGCCACCGTCGACGGCCGAATCGCCGCCCCCGACGGGACGTCGCAGTGGATCACCGGCCCCGCCGCCCGCGAGCGCGCGCACCGCGAGCGTGCCCAGCTCGACGCCATCGTCGTGGGGACCGGCACCGTCGTCGCCGACGACCCCGCGCTCACCGCCCGCCGTCCCGACGGGACGCTCTATCCCCACCAGCCGCTGCGCGTCGTGCTCGGTACCCGCGACCTACCCGCGGGATCCAAGCTGGCCGGTGCGGTGCACGTCCGCAGCCACGACCCGGGCG
The DNA here is from genome assembly GCF_039541155.1 of Tsukamurella soli. Lineage (NCBI taxonomy): Bacteria > Bacillati > Actinomycetota > Actinomycetes > Mycobacteriales > Tsukamurellaceae > Tsukamurella > Tsukamurella soli. The sequence continues at coordinate 8,975 of NZ_BAABFR010000143.1, read as the reverse complement.
ACGTGCTGGCCGCCGTCGGGGACGCGCTGCACGTCCAGGTCGAGGGCGGTCCGACGGTGGCGGGCGCCTTCGTCGCCGCGGGGCTGGTGGACCGCGTCCAGGCGTACATCGCACCGGTGCTGCTCGGCGCCGGGCGGTCCGCCCTGGAGATCGAGAGCGTCGGCACCCTCGCCGACGCCCTGCGGATGCGCCTCGAATCGGTCGAGCGGGTGGGCGACGACGTTCTGCTCACGCTGAGCCGCGGGGAAGACGCAGGTGGCCGCCCGCGGGCCTGACGTGTGACGTGTACCACGATTCGATTGTGAGTACTTCGGTGCTAATCTCGAAGGCGGAAGTTCTCAGGGCGGGGTGTGATTCCCCACCGGCGGTGATAGACCCACGAGGTCCGAGCCCGCGAGCGCCTCGGCCGAGCCGGGGGACAGCAGATTCCGGTGCGAATCCGGAGCCGACGGTCATAGTCCGGATGAGAGAGAACAACGCGGGCCATCCCGCGTGGTCGTGCCGCCCTGAGAAGTGGACGGCAGGAGCGAAGTCAACGATGTTCACCGGGATCGTCGAGGAACTCGGCGTGATCACCGCCCGGGAGGATCTCCCCGACGCAGCGCGATTCACGGTTCGTGGCCCTACGGTCACCACCGACGCGCGACACGGCGATTCCATTGCGGTCAACGGCGTGTGTCTCACCGTGGTCACCGTCTCCGAAGGTGCGTTCACGGCCGATGTCATGGCCGAGTCGCTGCGCCGCAGCTCACTCGACAAGCTCGGGGCGGGCGACCGAGTCAACCTCGAGCGCGCCGCCGCCGTGAACTCGCGACTGGGCGGGCACATCGTGCAGGGCCACGTCGACGGCACCGGCAGCGTCCTCGCTGTGACCGAGTCCGAGCACTGGACCGTGGTGCGGGTCGCGCTCCCCGTCGCCCTCGCGCGGTACGTCGTGGAGAAGGGCTCGATCACCGTCGACGGTGTCTCCCTCACCGTCTCGGCCCTCGGCTTCGGCGCGGAATCCGGCCACTGGTTCGAGGTCTCGCTCATCCCCACCACCCTGTCGTTGACGAACCTGGGCGGGGCGACTCCCGGCACCGTGGTCAACCTCGAGGTGGACATCATCGCCAAGTACGTGGAACGACTCACCACTCTCCGAGAGGCGGACAACGCATGACCAGATTCGACACGGTCGAGCGGGCGATCGCCGACGTCGCCGCGGGCAAGCCCGTGGTGGTGGTCGACGATGAGGACCGCGAGAACGAGGGCGACCTCATCTTCGCGGCAGAGAAGGCGACACCGGAGATGGTGGCGTTCATGGTGCGGTACACGTCGGGCTACCTGTGCGTGGCGCTCGACGGCACCACGTGCGACAGGCTCGGTCTGCCGCCGATGTATTCGACCAACCAGGACAAGCACGGCACCGCGTACACAGTGACGGTGGACGCGAAAGAGGGTGTCGGAACCGGTATCTCGGCATCCGACCGCGCCACCACCATGCGGAAGCTGGCCGATCCGGAGGCGACGGTATCGGACTTCACCCGGCCCGGCCACGTGGTGCCGTTGCGTGCCAAGGACGGTGGCGTTCTGCGCCGGCCCGGGCACACGGAGGCGAGCGTCGACCTGGCCCGCATGGCGGGGTTGTCGTCGGCCGGCGTGTTGTGCGAGATCGTGTCGGAGAAGGATCCCGGCGGGATGGCGCTCACCGACGAGCTGCGGGTCTTCGCTGACGAGCACGAGCTGGCGATGATCTCCATCGCCGAGCTGATCGCGTGGCGGCGCAAGCACGAGAAGCACGTCGTGCGGGTCGCGTCTGCGCGGATCCCCACCCGGCACGGCGACTTCCAGGCCGTCGGCTACACCTCCATCTACGACGACGTCGAGCACGTCGCGCTGGTCAAGGGTGACGTCACCGCCGACGGTGGCGCCGACGTCCTGGTCCGGGTGCACAGCGAGTGCCTCACGGGCGATGTGTTCGGGTCGCTGCGCTGCGACTGCGGGCCGCAGCTGGACGCTGCGATGGAGATGGTGGCGCAGGAGGGCCGCGGCGTCGTGTTGTACATGCGCGGCCACGAGGGCCGGGGCATCGGGCTGCTGCACAAGCTGCAGGCCTACCAGCTGCAGGACGCGGGCGCCGACACCGTCGACGCCAACCTGCAGCTCGGGCTGCCCGCCGACGCCCGGGACTACGGCATCGGCGCGCAGATCCTGGTGGACCTCGGCATCACGTCGATGCGCCTGCTGACCAACAACCCCGCCAAGCGTGTGGGGCTCGACGGCTACGGCTTGCAGATCACCGAGCGGGTGCCGATGCCGCTGCGCGCTAACGCCGAGAACATCCACTACCTTCGTACCAAGCGCGACCGCATGGGCCACGACCTGCGCGGGCTCGACCTGGTCGACACCGAGGGAGACACGACGGCATGAGCGGCGAAGGCGTTCCCCGGCTGGCACTGGAGGGCGCGGGCGACCTGAAGCTCGCCATCGTGGCGTCCCGCTGGCATGAGCAGGTGTGTGCCGCGCTGCTCGACGGTGCCGAGCGGACCGCGCAGGCGGCGGGCGTCACCGATGTGACCGTCGAGCGCGTCGCCGGCGCCGTGGAGCTGCCGGTGGTGGCGCAGGAGCTGGCCAAGACCCACGACGCCGTGGTCGCGCTGGGCGTCGTGATCCGTGGCGGCACACCGCATTTCGAGTACGTCTGCGATGCGTTGACGGCCGGCCTGCTGCGAGTGTCGCTGGACGCGGGCGTGCCCGTGGGCAACGGCGTGCTCACCACCAACACCGAGGCCGAGGCCCTCGACCGCGCCGGGCTACCCGGATCCGCCGAGGACAAGGGGGAGCAGGCCGTCTCCGCCGCGCTCGACACCGCGCTCACACTGCGGCGACTGCGCCGGTAGCGGCTCGACACCCGGTCAGGTACGCCTCGCTTCGAGGTAGGCGGCACGCACCGTGGCCGGGATCCTGCCCTTGTCAGAGACCGCGTGGCCGTTGGCGCGGGCCCACGCGCGCAGGTCCGCCGTCGTCGGCTCCCGCGGCGGCACTCGCGGCGCGGCCGCCGCTCCCATCTCCGGGACCGGAGCGCCACTCTCCTCCGCGGAGGCCTCGAGCCGGCTCGCGGCACAGGCCGCGCCGAGGAACCGGTACGTCCATTCCTCCGCGAGCTTGCGCGTCTCGCAGAAGACGATCGGCACCGTCGGGAACTGGACCTGCAGTTCGGCGATCCCGTCGGCGAGTACGGCCGGCCGGACGAACGCCTGCTTGAACACCTGAGAGTACCGGTCCTCGACGACGATCGCCGCGCGCGGCACCGTGGCGAGTTCGGCCGCGGCGTACCGGAGCTTCCCCGAGGTCAGGCTGCTGGTCAGGTCGGCCAGGGACTTGCGCTCGACGGCCGCGACCACCGCGTCGCCGTCGAACACCGCGTAGTCGCCCACCTTCAGCGGCCGCTTCGCGGTGTCCGCCTGCTGCTTCGTGAACTGATACGCGTACCGCTCGTGGACGTCGATCACGATCTCGAGGTCCGGCAGCCCGGATGCCCGTGCGGTCGGCGTGGTCACGGCCGGCCGGGCCTGCTTGCGGGTGCGTGGCGCCTGCCAGAACACCATCTGCCGGCCCCGCGCCCGGGTGTGGACGATCTGCGAACGGGACTCGCGGCGCCGGTCCGCGATCACGTCGATCGCGGCGCCGCGCCCGGTGCACGCCTTGAGGGGGATCCGTTCCACCACATCCGGGTCGTCGGGCCACTCGTCCACCGTGGTCGGATGGCAGTAGAGCGCCTTCGTGCGTGGCCAGGTGTCCGACGTCCGGTACACACGCCCCGCACCGAGCGGGACCCACATCAGGTATTTGAGGCTCGAGTCCGGATCCGGGTTGGTCGCGATGACCAGGTCCATGACGCCAGGGTAGCGGCCCATACATCGGGTGCTGGCGTACACATCAGATACTGGCGCGGCGATCGGCGGGCGTGTTACGGTTCGGCTGATCGTGATCTATCGACGGGAGGTGAGCCCCATGAACGCAGTATCCGCAGTGGGTGCTCCCCCGCAGTTCACGATCGCACGACTGTCGTAGTCGACATCGGGAGCGCCCGACAGGCGATCGCGAAAGGCGACTCCCATGAACACGACATCTTCTTCACCTCTCCAGTCCACCTCTCGGCACTCCATCTCTCGGCACTCCACGGGCGAGCGGGCGTTGGTGCTCGGCGGCGGCGGTTCGACGGGCAATGCGTGGCTGATCGGCGTCCTCGCCGGCCTGTCCGATGCCGGGTTGGACGTGACCACCGCCGATCTGACCATCGGCACATCTGCCGGCTCGACGGCGGCGGCCCAGATCGCCGGGGCGAGCCCGACCGAGCTGTTCGCCGCCGTCCTGACCGGTGTCCCTCCGCGACCGGCCGGTCCGGCTGGGCGACCGAACAGGCCGGTGGCGGACCACATGGATCGGATGAACAGAACCATCGCCGCCGCAGTGGACGCCGCGGACATGCGGCGCAGAATGGGCGCGGCGGCACTCGACAGGGATGCGGCGGCGGACGGCTCGTGGCAGTCGCAGTGGCGGGCCACCGTCGCCTCGCGGCTGCCCGATCGACACTGGCCGCACCGGCGGCTGCTCATCACGGCGGTCGACGCCGCCACCGGTGAACCGGTGGTGTTCGACAGCGCCAGCGGGGTCGACCTGGTGGACGCCGTCGCCGCCAGCTGTGCCAGCGGGCTTCCCTACCGGATCGGGGACGGCCGATACATCGACGGCGGCTACCGGTCCAATGCCGAGAACGCCGATCTGGCAGCCGGATACGCCCGGGTGCTGGTGCTGTCGCCGTTCGGCGGCCGATCACTGCATCCGGTGGAGTGGGGCACGCATCTGGCAGCACAGGTCGACGAGCTGCGCGCGTGCGGCAGCAGGGTCGAGACGATCTTCCCGGACGGCGACTCCGAGCACCTGTTCGGCACAGCCGCGATGGATCCGTCGCTCCGCCCGCCCGCTGCGCGAGCCGGCTACGACCAGGGCGGAGCCCTCGCCGAGCGGCTCACCGAGTTCTGGCGCTGACACCGACCGACCGCGCCTACCCGGCAGCCGTGGCCTCGGTCGTGGCCTGCCAGGTAGGCGCGGTGTCGGCCCCGTAGACTCGGCCGGGTGATGACCGACCAGGACCAGGCCCAGACGTTCGAGGTGCGCCCACGCAGGTCGCGCATCGTGGCCTGCGTCGTCGCGGCCCTGGTGTTGGTGGCCCACGTCGTGGTCGGGCTGCTGCTGCGCATGGGTGGCAACACCGGCGTGTACTTCCGCTGGGAGGACCAGGCCGCGCTGATGTGCATCGGCGTGGTGCTCGCGGGCGGGGTGCTGATGTTCACGCGGCCGCGTCTGCGGATCGGGCCCGACGGGGTCGCCGTCCGGAATGCCGGCGGCGAGCACGTCTTCCCGTGGGATGTGGTGCGCGGCTTCAGCTTCCCGGACGGCGCGCCGTGGGCGCATCTGGAACTCCCGGACTACGAGTACGTGTCCGTGATGGCGATCCAGAGCAACGACGGTGAGCTCGCGGTGGAGGCCATCTCCCGCGCCCGCGAGCTCACCGCCTACTACCTGGACTGAGTGCTCGATCGGTACGCCACGACCCGGCCGAGCACCCCGCTACTTCGGCCCGATCGTGGTGCCCCGGCCGTGGAGCAGGGTCATGATCTGCGCCAGCTGCTTCTCGGCCGCCTCGGTGCGCGTGAAGGACGTGAGCGCGAGCAGCGGCTTGATCCGCTGCCGCGTGATGCTCTTGGCGTAGGTGAACTCGCGCAGCCCGTCCGGTCCGTGGATGCGGCCGAAGCCCGACTCGCCCACGCCGCCGAACGGTAGTCCCGGCACACCCGCGAACGTGATGATGCCGTTCACCGCCGCCATTCCCGAGCGGATCCGGTCGGCCAGCTCCACGCCGCGCCGCTTCGAGAAGACGGTGGCCGCCAGCCCGTAGCGGGTCGCGTTGGCCAGCTCCACCGCCTCGTCCATCGAGGCCACCTTCGCCACCGTCACCGTCGGGCCGAACGTCTCCTCGGTGACCGCCACGGAGTCCTCCGGGACGTCCACCAGCACCGTCGGCTGCACCCACCGCTCACCGACGGCGTCCGGCCCGCCCAGTACGGCCCGGCCGCCGCGTGCGATGGCGTCCTCGATGTGGCGGCGGATGATGTTCAGCTGGCTCGGCATCGTGATCGGCCCGATCTGCGCGTCGTCCGCGTCGTAGGCGGTCAGGGCCTCCGCCTTCGCGACGAGCTTCGCCAGGAACGGGTCGTAGACGTCACGGTGTACGTAGATCCGCTCCACGCCCACGCACGTCTGGCCCGCGTTGGCGAACGACCCCCACGCGGCGGCGTCCGCCGCGGCGTCCAGGTCGGCGTCGGCGTCCACGAGGAACGCGTCCTTGCCACCCGCCTCGATCACGACCGGCGTCAGGGTCTCGGCGCACGCCGCCATGACGCGCTTGCCGGTCGCCGTGGACCCGGTGAACGCGATCTTGTCCACGCCCGACGTGCACAGCGCGGCGCCCGTCGGGCCGAGGCCCGTGACCACCTGCAGTACCGGGCGGCCCACCGCCTCCTCGAATGTCGAGGCCAGCCACGCGCCGACGCCCGGCGTGTACTCGCTGGGCTTGAACACGACCGCGTTTCCCGCGGCGAGCGCGTACGCGATGGAGCCCATCGGGGTGAAGACGGGGTAGTTCCACGGGCCGATCACGCCGACCACGCCGAGCGGGTGGTAGCGGACGGTGGCGGCCTGGTTCGCCATGAGCAGGCCGGGGGAGACCCGCTTGGGTCCCAGGACCTTCTTCGCGTGTGACGCCGCGTAGGCGAGGTGGTCGATACCGAGCGACGCCTCGAGCAGCGCGTCCCCGTGGGGCTTGCCGGTCTCGTCGTGCACGATCTGCGCCAGCTGGTGGATACGCCGGGTGATCACGCCCTTCCACCGGGTCAGCTGCTCCTTGCGGCCGTCGAAGCCCAGCTCGACCCACCAGTCCGCGGCCTCGCGGGCGCGGGCGACCACGAAGGCGATGTCGTCCGCAGTGTGGACCGGGTAGCTGGCGACCACGTCTCCGGTACGCGGGTCGAGCGAGTCGAATGTCGTGGGCTTCTCGGTCGCGGTCATACGTTCCTCCTGATGTCGTCTGCCGCCTTCTCGGCGATCATGATGGTCGGTGCGTTCGTGTTGCCGCGGACGATGCTCGGCATCACCGACGCGTCCACGACCCGTAGGCCCGCCACGCCGCGCACGCGCAGCTGCGGATCGACCACGGCGTCCTCGCCGCTGCCCATCGCGCAGGTGCCGACCGGGTGGTACAGGGTCTGGGCGTACTCCCGGATGTGGGCCAGCAGATCGTCGTCCGACGGTGTCGGCGGCAGCGTCCAGGGGGCGCCGAGGTGTCCGGCGAGCGGACCCTGCTGGCAGATCTCGACGGCTTGCCTGGTCCCGACCAACATGGCGTCGAGATCCTCGGGGGCGTCGAAGTAGTTCGGCTCGATGAGCGGGTGCCAACGCGGGTCGGCAGACCGCAGCCGCAGACGGCCGCGACTCGCGACCGACACCAGCGTCGGCGCGCACACGAAGCCGCGCCGGGTCGGCTCGTGCAGCATGTTGTCGTAGAACCCCGAGGCCATGATGTGGAACTGCAGGTCGGGCAGATCCAGATCCGGGCGTGACCGCAGGAACCCGCCGCCCTCGCCGGCGTTGGACGCCAGCGGGCCCCTGCCGGTGAGCCGCCATTGGAGCAGGTTGCCCAGCGTCTGTGCCTCCATCAGGTCGGTGGTCCCGTGGGTCTCGAAGATCACGGGCACGATCGGATGGTCCTGCAGGTTGCCACCCACGCCGTCCAGCGGCACGCGGACGTCGATCCCCAGCTCGCGCAGCTGCTCGGCGGGGCCGATACCCGACAGCATCAGCAGCTGGGGGGAGTTCACGACGCCGCCCGACAGGATCACCTCGCGGCGGGCACGGGCCGTCTGCGCGGAACCGTTCTGCGTGAACGCGATCCCGCTCGCGCGGTCACCGTCGAACTCGACGCGGGTGGCCGCGGCGCCCAGCGCCACCGTGAGGTTCGCGCGGCTGCGCGCGGGCGCGAGGTACGCCTTGTCGGTCGACCAGCGGCGCCCGCCCTTGCACGTCACCTGGTACAGGCCCGCGCCCTCCTGGGCGGCGCCGTTGAAGTCGCCGTTGCGCCCCAGCCCCCAGGCGACCGCGCTCTCGACCCACTCGGTGCACAGCGGGTGCGTGTACACGCGATCTTCGACGTGCAGCGGACCGTCCTGCCCGTGGTACGGCGACCCGAACCGGGTGTTGTGCTCCGCCTTGATGAAATAGGGGAGCACCTCCTCGAACGACCAGCCGGTCGCGCCCTGCGCGGCCCAGCTGTCGTAGTCCGCGTGGTTGCCGCGGATGTAGATCATGGCGTTCATCGACGAGCACCCGCCGAGCGCCTTCATCCGCGGCCAGTAGGCGGGCCGGTCGTTGAGGTGCTTCTGCGGGGTCGTCGTGTAGTTCCAGTCCCATTTCGTCTTGAACAGGGTCGAGAAGGCGAGCGGGATCGAGATCTCGTCCGCGTCCGCCTCACCGCCCGCCTCCAGGAGCAGAACGGACGTGTCGGGATCCTCGGACAGGCGCACCGCCATCACCGCCCCCGCGCTGCCCGCTCCCACCACGATGTAGTCGTACTCACCGGACGCCATCCCACTCCTTCGTCGTGTGTGACCGAAGTTACCCGCCGGTCTCCGGTGACGGTAGGGCTGAGGACGATCATCTCGGAACTGTGTCCACCGGGCCAACGGCGCCGGCCCGCTTCGTTCCCGGGGACAGTCTGGTTCGTAGGGACGATCTCGTTCCCTGAGACGGTGCGGTCACCGTCGGGTGCGGACGGCGGCCTCGATCGCGTCGGCGCCGCGAGCGGCTCCGCCGGTCGCGGCGTAGCCGGCCGCCACCGTCCGCGCCCCGGCAGCCTTGGCCCGGGCGAGGGCGACCGC
>NZ_BAABFR010000142.1:0-9471 GCF_039541155.1 Tsukamurella soli | reverse complement strand
AAATCGACGGCGTCACCACCCCCATGCCCGCACCCCGCTTCTCCCGCACCCCCGCCGCCACACCCACCCCACCCGACCCCACACCCACACCCATCACCGACATCTGGCGCTGAGCCACTCGGGAATGTACGTCTGAGCGGCGCGACCCCCGCGGATTGCGGGGTCTGCGCCGCTCCGTAGTCGATTGTGGGCTGTCGATAGGGTGGGACGCATGAGCACCACCCCGCACTCCGCGCGCAGCATCATCGTGTCCGTCGCCGACGTGATCGATGAGACGGCCGACGCGAAGTCGTTCGTCTTCGACGCCGACTGGGACTACCAGCCCGGCCAGTTCGTCACGGTGCGCATCCCGTCCGACCTGACCGGGTCGGTCGCGCGCTCGTACTCGCTGTACACGTCGCCCTACGACGGCGGCCGGCCCGGCGTGACCGTCAAGCGCAGCCCCGGTGGCTACGGATCGAACTGGCTGTGCGACAACGTCTCCCCCGGCACCGAGATCGAACTCCTACCGCCTGCAGGTGCATTCGTCCCGGCATCCCTCGACGTCCCGATGCTGCTTCTGGCGGCGGGCAGCGGCGTCACGCCGATCATGTCGATCCTCTCGGCTGCGCTGAGCCAGGGCGCCGCCCCGGTGACACTGTTGTACGCCAACGCATCCGACGCCGACACGATCTTCCTCGACCGGATCTCGGCGCTGGCCGCCGAGCACGCCGATCGTCTCACCGTGATCTGGTGGCAGGCCGACCAGCGGGGCCTCCCGGATGCCGATTCGCTGGCCGCGGTGCTGACCCCGTACCACTCCCGCGCCACGTACCTGTGCGGCCGCGACGAGTTCATGGGCGCCTGCAAGGAGGCACTGCGGGTGATCGGCACCGATCGGTCGCTGGTGCACCAGGAGATCTATGCATCGCTCTCCGGCGACGCGTTCGCCGACATCGTGCCGCATGAGGTCACCGCTTCCGAGGCCGCGGACGCGGCGTCGGTGACCGTCTACAACCTGGGCGCAACGTTCACCGTGGCGTGGCCGCGGGACCGGACGCTGGTGGACGTGCTGATCGACAACGGCCACGACGTGCCGTACTCGTGCCAGTCGGGCGAATGTGCCACGTGCATCTGCAGACTCAGCAAGGGCAGCGTCGAGATGGCCGTGTCCGACGGCCTCGACCCCGACGACGCGGAAGACGGCTACATCCTCGGCTGCCAGGCCAAGCCGACCGCCGACGAGTTGGAGGTCGAGTACTGACGCGGATCACCGGCGCCGTTCTCGAGGAGATCGACGCTTGTGAGGCACTCGGCGAAGGTGTGACGGCGCCGGCGGCTCACCCGCAGTGGCGACACCCCTACATCACCCTCGGCGTCTCCGATTCGCGACGCACGCGGTGGACGAGCGGCCGGGGACGCGGAGCGGTTCCGAAGTACCACCCGACGTCGCGCCAGTGCTGGTGCGCAATGCTCACCGGCCGTGGCGCGGTGCTCAACATCTGCGTGAGGCCCGACGACGCGACCGTGGTCGGGCTCTGAGCCGTCGGTACGGTCGCCGTGCCGAATCACCGCCCATGAGGCCGGACTTCGACTACTTCGACTACGAGATGCTCGATCCGGCGACGCCAATCGCCTCCCGCCGACCAGCACCACGCAGCGACGTCTGCCACGCAGAGCGCAAGTTCGTCGTGCGATCGCCTGTGGTCCCACGCCAAGCGTCCCCGCATCCCAGCGACACGCACGGACTCGATCATTGCCTGGTCATCCCACCCCACCATCGAGTCATCACGCTCGAACACGATCGACTCGATCTCTCGATGGGTACAGTGATCCACCAGTGCCGCGATGCAAGCCTGACGAGCCACACGGTCCGACTTCATACCAGCCGCGACAAATACATGAATCCGGACATCCAGTCGCGCGATTACATCGACGATCATTCGACGACGGCTATCCCGCTCGTCTTTCATGTGGATCCGTCGCTGCCCCCGGAGCACGAGACGGCTAACACATCGTCGCGTGTCCGCTAGTTCTGCCGCTGGGACAACCACCGCGACCACAACGTAGTCCTTGCGCTTGGTCTCATCGACGAAGACCCGGTCCCCCACCGCGCGGCCCCTACATGAACGCGCGAAACCCCGGTGCACGGTCGTCCGGCCGCGTCCGGGGCTCACTTCCCGCAAGCTCAACGCAAGGGGCTATTGCCATCGTACCTCTATTCCTGGAGCCGATCCGGGGTCGGCAGCCTGCGCTGCCGACCCCGGAACCGAAAGGTCGACCTGGGCCGACACCGTGCCGTACCAGATGGATGCCAAGCTCGAGAAGACGCCTCAACGAAAGTGATCAATGGATACGTGTTGTCGAGATTAGCTTCCATATCAAGTGCTTGCCATACCACCAAAACATATCGTAACCTAGATCACAGTAGCGGCGACACTATCGCGACATACCGACAGAAACCGGGGGACCACCATGACCGCACTCTCGTTCGACCAACTTCTCGCCGCCTGCCGCCCGGGGGGCGCCGCGACGCTGACGTCCGTGACGGAACTCGCGTCCGCCGAAGGACCGCATGGCGGCGTCGCTCCGGCCCGGTTCGTCAGCGCGCATGGATCCAACCCGACCTTCTGCTACGAGCAACGTTTCATCAACGGAAATGTTGCGTACTGCGTACTGATCGATGGCAAGGCATCCCAGTTGAATCGAGTCGAGGACGAGATCGTCAAGGCGGTGAACGACGGCATCGAGCCCCTGTCGCTGACGCCGCGAGTGGTCGTCCGGTACGCAGACGGCACCGCAGCCAGCGACCTGCAACTCCCGCACCGCCTGTACGACGGTCATATCCGATCGGGGCACGTCGATGGCAAAAGCGTCACCGTACATCCGAGCTACCGCGCAGCTCGCGACGCGACCCCCGCCGATGCCCGTCCGATCCTCGAACTAGCACCGGCGTCACTGGTATTCGGTGGCTGGGACTCGACGAGAAAGGCTCGCCAAGGACGCTATCGCAGCGCTCTGACCGGCGAGATCATCGGACAGCTTGCAGATCAGAGTGCCGAAGGCCTCGACTCCATTCAGAATCCCAAGCGAGGCGGGGCCCGCACCGATGCCATCGCCGCAAGCGTGCGCCTCACCGGCACACAACTCGAGCAGCTCCTCGTCGACCAGGAGGCCGAGCTGTCGACAAAGCTCGCCACCAAGATCCGCGATGAGGCAAAGAAGGCGAAGAACGGGCGCACTTCCGCGTCCACGCTCGGGCTCGGATCGATTCCCCCGAGCCTGGACAGCCTGGGGCTTGTCTCTTGCCAGCGGATCATCCGCTCGCACGTGTTGTCCTTCGCGGCGCTCCGGCAGCTACGTTTCGGCGCCGGTCCCGACGGTGACGCCGCCTGCCGCGCGCTCCTCGCGGCATTCGCACTGGCGGGCCTCGCTCGTGCCGACGCGGAACTCAACCTGCGGGCCAATTGCAACCTGCGTGAGGCCAGCGAGCCGGTCACCCAACTCGACGCCCGCTACGGCACGGTCGTCGAGCTGGAACCCATCGCGGTCGGGAACGCCGACGACCTATTGAGCGAGGCGATTGACCGCGCTCGGACGCTGGCCGGAATCCGTTGGGAAGGACAGGTGTTCGAGGTGACCGGTAATGAGCTCGTCGTGGACAACGCCGATGCGGACTCTGAGAGCTAGCGCAATGACCATCACCGGTATTCGCGCAAGGTTCCCCCTGGGAGTTTACCTCGCGCACCGTCCCGACGGATCGCCCGACCCGTTGCCGTCGACCCTGCGGCTGCACGCCGCGCTCGTATCCGCAGCGTCGGTCGGCAGCACCGCAGAGGTCAAGCGCTCGACGCTTATCCGCACCGCCGCCGCTACGCGCGCCCTCGAATGGATCGAGGACAACCCGCCGGAGTACGTCGAACTCCCAGCATGCCGAGAGAACAGCCCGGCCCGAGGGCACTCATTCCGTGACGAGGGGGTCGTCGAGAAGGTCGGCAAGGCCCCCACCCGCCGTAAGACGCCTCGTACCGTGGGAGCGGGCACGGCCGTATCAGCACCGATCGGGTGGGGCTGGGATGACGTTCCCAGCGAGGTGGCAGACACCCTGGCCGCACTGTGCGGGGACGTGCCCTGCCTAGGGGAGGCCGACTCGGCCGTCGTTCTCGAATACGGAGAAGTCGTCCCGACACACCGGCGGTCACACGCGATCTCACCGTTCGCGCCGGCTGGCATCCGTATCCCGAGCCCCCTCAAGGGGCGGCTCGACGAGCTGGACGACCTGTATCGAGACGCCAACCCCGCGATACCGCCCTCCGCTGCCAGGGACCAGTGGTCGGCGACCGAGAAACCGACCGCCCCACCTATCAGCCACGTACAGGCCGTCGAGATCGGCTACGACCCGATCGTCGAGGCCACGCCACCTGATGCGCCATGGGCCCACGTGATCCACATCGAGACCGACGCCTCGATACCGAACTCCGAGCGCGTCGCGTGGTCGGTCACGCTACACCGGGCGATGGTCGCGGCACTGGACACCGAAGCCCCCGCGGCGATCACGGGCCGCTACCTATCCGGTATCCCCAAGCCGGCAAACCGCGTCGCGATCCAGCCGTTGGATGTCGGGGTGATGAGCCTGTCCCGTCATCGCCGGCTCGGCGCAGGCATCGCGGTCATGGTTCCCGAAGGAGCCCTAGAGATCACCGAACAAGCCCTCCGCGCAGTCACGCGCCTATACCGGCGCGACGCCGATCCCATCCGACTCGGAAAGCGGACGACCGTGGACGCAGCGACGTTCTGGCGCGAACCCGCTGACGGTATGGCACGCGTGTGGGAGAGTCTGCCAGCGGTAGTCCCCGAGACCCGGCGTCCGAGACGGACACAGCGGCGGCAGTGGACGCTCGGCGAATCAGGTTTACTATCAGTTGGATTCGTATTCCGCGACGAGCTGCCGGCAGCGCCCGGAACGACAGCCGAGGAACGCTACGCGGCGGTCGTCGACAACGTCGAGGCGCACGATGTCACAGCCCTTACCACCGCGCCGATACCCGATGCGGACGTGCGCCGGTACGCCCACAAGATGCCACAAGGGGTTGTCGCACAGCCGTATCGCCTACAACTGGACGGTGGATCGCTACTTCCCGACCAGGCGATCGTCGCAGTCGGCCAGAGCCGCCACCTCGGGGGCGGCCTTCTCGTGCCACTCGACCTACCAGCATCGCTGGTCGAAATGTGGAGGTCAGCAAGATGACCGGCCTCGCCGTCGGCGAGTTCGCCGACTACTTCAGCGCCCTCCATGGATACCAACCGTTCGCATGGCAGCGTCGGCTGTGCGAATCCATCGCCGCGACGGGTGAGTGGCCGGAGGTGATCGACTCCCCCACCGGCACAGGCAAGTCGAACGTGGTCGACATCCACGTGTTCGTCAACGCACTACACGGCTGGGGCGCCTGCCCGCGGGTCCCACGACGACTCGCTATCGTCGTGAACCGGCGTGGCATCGTCGATGCGCACGAACAGCGGGCACAGGAGCTCCAGGCGTCCCTGAGTGATAAAACCCGCACAGATGTGCTCGATCGTGTAGCCGAGGGGCTCAGCAGGCTCCAGAACTGCCGCACAGATACCAAGGCCGCCCTCAGCCTCGTCACGCTCCGCGGCGGCCTCCTTCCAGCGCGCGAATGGATAGACGACCCGGCAACCTGCACAGTAATGTGCGCCACTCCGGACATGTGGGGAAGTCGGCTGCTGTTCAACGGGTACGGCTCGTCGCGTCTGGCCCGTCCCCGTGAGGCAGGGCTGTTGGCCTACGACTCCGTCATGGTGCTGGATGAGGCTCACCTCAACCAGCAGTTGCTGACAACGGCACGCAGGGTGCGAGAGCTGGTTCGTCGGCATCCGCTACCCGGGCCTTCGCTGCAGGTCGTCGAGACCACGGCGACGCCGCTCGCATCGGGGAGCAGTCGTATCGCAGGAGTCGACGTAAAGGATCTCGACGACGAAGTCCTCGCGCGGCGCCTCACGCGACCGAAGCCCGTCACCTATCACGCGACCGACCAGTGGCCCAAGAGAAAGGCGTCGGACAAGTACGTCGACGAGATCGTCGATGAGGTGGTCCGACTGTGGGAAGCCGTGGCCACTGGCACCGTCGGGTGTGTCGTGAACACAGTGTCGACTGCGGTCCGGGTCTCCGAGCGGTTGAAGTCGAATAAGCGCATTGCAGGTAGTGAGACGAGAGATGGTGTGTTGACCTGGGTAGGACCGATGCGTCCGATGGACCTGAGAGCCCAGATCGACGAGTACCCAGGTGCGTTCGCGCCTGCCGGCGACGCGCGGATCGGCGTCGTCGTCGCGACGCAGACAATCGAGGTCGGCGTGGATGTCGACTTTGCAGCACTGGTCACCGAACTCGCCCCCGGTACATCTCTCATGCAGCGGGCGGGGCGCGTCAACCGATTGGGAGATCGCGAATCGGGTCCGATCGTGGTGATCGGCCCCACCGCGGAGGCCACGGAATCCGGCGCCTACTCGGCAGCAGAGCTGACCCGCGCACTCGATTGGGTGCGCGCCGCCGCAGAGGATCCCGCTGGGCTCGCCTTCGCCGGTCACTCTCGCGAGACGGCTCCAGCAGCGGACTCGCGCCGTGGCCTTCTATCCCGCCTGGAAGTCGGCGACGCTCTTGCCCTGACATCAACCAGTGAGATCCTGGCCACGTCGCCAGACCTCACACTTTGGATCCGCGACGACCTCTCAGGCGAGGGTCGGACCTGCGGCATCGTGTTACGCGCGGGTCTCCCGGTAAACGACGTTGACGCGATCGCCCTTCTCCGTGCCACACCTCCCGCAACATGGGAGACGTTTCCCACGCACCTTCACATCGCGCAGGATCTCTGCTTGAAGTTGCGAGACCTCCAAGGCCCCTATGGGCGCGCGTTCGTCTGGCGCGACGGGAGCCTGACGCAGATGGATCTCGGAATAGAGGAAGCCCCACGCGTCGGCGACATCGTGATGCTGGACGACGTTCACCCGATCGTCGCCGCCCACACGATTGTCGAGTACGACCACGGCGCTGAGGTCGTGGACACCGCGTGGGGTACGAAAGACGTGGAGGTGCTGTGGCGGCACTCCGACCCGCTGTTGTTCGAGCAGATCGATGATATCCGGCACGACTCGGACAACGCTGTCGACGATATTCATGAGCTGGTAGCGGCGATTCCCCGTCTCCAGGACGCCGACCGCAGCCAAGTCACCGTCGGGCCACCGCTCGACGGTGAGGACGAGGGCAGGACCCCATGGATAGTGTTGCGGCCGAGGGCAGCCGTACTGGACGATGAAGAGACCCGCCAGACGTGGAGCGGGCGTGAGCAGGTGACGTTGGCTACGCACTCGCAGGCGGTCGCCGATCGCGTATCGATCTTGGCGGCGCACCTGCGGATGTCGGCCGACCAGGCACGTGCACTCGAGCTAGCGGGGCTATATCACGATCTCGGCAAGCAGGACCGGCGATTCCAACGCCTGCTCAACGCCTCCGATAGCACCGACGTGCTAGCCAAGAGCGGCGACCGGTCGAGCCGGCGGGCACAGCTCCGAAAGGCCGGCGCCGGCCTACCAGCCGGGTGGCGGCACGAACAGCTGTCTGTGCTACTCGCCGCGCCCCAACTGGCCGGGGTCGGAAGGGAGCAAAGGGAACTCGTGCTCCGGCTCGTCGGAACCAGCCACGGCTGGGGTCGCGGAGGGTTCCAACACGGCACTCGCGACCTCGTCGAAGGCGGCGAGATCTCCGATGAGGCAGCCGATCTCTTCGACTACGGCGGGTGGGAGGCACTCATCGAAGCGACCGAGCGTCGCCACGGCCCGTGGGCCTGCGCCTACCTCGAAGCGCTGCTCCGTGCAGCCGACTGCAGCGTGTCTAAGGAGGGGTCATGAACACGTTCACGTTGGACTCGAATCACACCCGGGCACTTGACCATTTCGCAGGGTACGGGCTCAGCGCCATACTCGAGGACTCAGGCGAAGACGTCCGGATGCACTGGTCCGATGCAGCGCGCCCCCGGCTCGTGCTGGACGGCCTCACCTCGGATGAGACGACGGTTGCCGAGATCGTCCGCAATCACGCCCTGTCCCACGGCACGCTCGAATCGTGGGTACAGCGCACGACGACGATACGCGGGCAAACGAAGTCATCAGAGGTCGGCCTCTTCAGCCCTCGGATCGCTACGCCCGGAGACCCCACCGCGTGGATGGCGCTGTTCACCGAGCGGCGCGCCGTCCTGGACGCCCCCATGAACGACACACGGCTCGATGCACGGATGATCCAGTCACTCGGTGAGCCCGCGTATTGGCCGGTGGGAACCCAACTGCCGGAGCCAGACCGAGGCGCATCGCGGTGGGAGATGAAGACCCGCAACCGCGGCGAGGACTTCATGCGCAACAGACTCGCTCCGCTCGCGCGGGCCGTCGCGAAGCGCGACAGCACAGCCATCCAGTCCGGCCTCACAGGGCAGACCATCACAGACGAGGTGGGCAAGAATTCCATCGAATCCCGTTCGGCCACAGGGCTGGCTCTGCCAGGTCCAGTCGACAACGCGCTCGCGTGGTGTGCCCTATGGGGTTTGTCATTCTTCCCGGTGACGCACCTGATTGGAAAGCAGTCGTTCACCCCGGGCGCCTACCCCCAGGATCGGATTCAGCCTCAGCAGATGACCCTGCCTATCACCACGACACCGATATCGCCGGCGAAGCTTAGACGTGTCCTGCGCTCGAGGGCACTCAACGACGCAGCATACGCCGAATCCTCGTCTCCCGAGCGAGCAGTGGGACAGGAAGCCTTGCGTCGCGTGGGATTAGCCGGTCTTGTCCGATTTCCGGTACGCATTGCGGGTAGCGCTTCGGCACCTGAGCGACAGGTGCTATTCGGCACCTTCGAGTCCCTATAGAGCGAGGATGACAATGCCGCCGCGCACGGAGATCCCGATCAGCTTGGTCGCTCATACTGTGTTCTGCGAACGCCGGGCGTGGATCGAGGCCGCCGGGGAACACGTGATTCACTCTCAGATCGAGGCCGGACTCGCGGCGCACGCCACTGTCGACGCACCCCAGGCGAGCCAGATTCGTTCCCGGTCTATCGATGTGGCGAGCGAGGAGCTAGGAATCGTCGGTCGATGCGACGTCATCCGGGCCGCCGACGGTGACGCCGTCGCGCTCGTCGAGTACAAAGCCACTCCTGCCCGCCGCGTCGCACAGGTCACCGACGCCAACGTCGTCCAACTCGCATTGCAGCGCCTGTGCATAGAGTCAACCGGAGTCGAGGTGGTATCGCAGGAGGTCTACTTCACAAACCACCATCGGTCCGTTCAGGTCTACCTAAAAGAGGCTCTCCTGACGCATCTGTGGGTGGCCGGGCGCGCCTGAACGAGCGCACGCCGTTCTCCGCCTAGGTTTCTGAGCTGTCGAGGAACAGGAACCAGGTGTCGAGGAGAACGGCGTGCGGGATGTCAG
>NZ_BAABFR010000141.1:0-9517 GCF_039541155.1 Tsukamurella soli | reverse complement strand
GGGCCGGTCCCCGCCGCTGGACGCCCAGGCATGCCGTCCTCCGGGGCGCGGCCCGGGCCCGGCGCAGCGGCCGGTCGGCCGGCGGCGCAGCAGTACCCGGCACCGTCGAACCCGCACCAGTACCCGGTGAGCCCACCCACCTACCGGCGCGGCGAATCGATGTCACCCGCTTCGCTGGCCACCGCGATCATCCTGGCGTTCGTCGCCCTGGCCGCCATCGCGGCCGTGTTGATCGTGCTGCTCAACCGCTGATGCGGAACCTGAGTTGACCGGTGCGCCGGGTTCGCGGAATATCGGAGGTGTGCTGATCCGGCTCGCAGTACCCGCCGACGCCATGGCCATCGCTCAGGTCCATGTCCGTTCCTGGCAGGTCGGGTACGCAGGCCTGCTGGACGCCGACGACCTCGAAGCCCTGCGCCCCGAGGCCCGCGCCACCGACTACCGGCTGGACGGCGAGCCGCCGCGTACATACGTCGCGGAGATCGACAGCCCGGCGATCGCGGGGTTCGTCACCGTCGACCCCTCGGCGATCCCGGGACGGATCCGCGCCCTGTACGTCCACCCCGACCACTGGCGGTCGGGTGTCGGCTCCGCGCTGATGCAGAGGGCACTCGACGAACTCGTGCGCGCGGACCACGCCGTCGCCGAGCTCTGGGTGCTGCAGGGCAACAACCGCGCCGAGCGCTTCTACGACGCGCACGGCTGGATGCCGACCGGCCGCTTTCGCCGAGAAGTGGTGTGGGGCATGACCGTCGGTGAGCGCGAGTACCGGATGAACATCGGCGACAACTGACTCGTCAGTCCGCGAGGTGCCGCGTGTGCGCCCAGCGGGTGAGGGCGTTCCGGTTGGACTGCTGGGTCTTCCGCAGCACATTGGACGCGTGCGTCTCGACCGTCTTGACCGAGATGAACAGCTCCTCGCCGATCTCGCGGTACGTGTAACCGCGGGCCAGCAGCCGCAGTACCTCCAGCTCCCGCGGGGTCAGGGAGTCGAGCTCCGGGTCGAGCGCGGGCTCGGGCATCGGCGACCGCCCGGTGAAGGAGTCCAATACGAAACCGGCCAGCCGCGGCGAGAACACCGCATCCCCCTCCGCGACGCGCCGAACCGCGTCCGCCAGTTCGGGTCCCGAGATCGTCTTGGTGACATACCCTCGCGCGCCGGCGCGGATGGTCGCGATCACGTCCTCGGCGGCGTCGGAGACGCTCACCGCCAGGAACACCGGCATCCGCCCCAACCGGGCGCGCGGGGCACCGTCCGACACCCCACGCAGCACGGCGACACCGCCGCCGCCCGGCATATGCACGTCGAGCAGCACCACGTCGGGCCCCACTGCGAGGATTCCCGCCGCCGCCTCGGCGACCGTTCCGGCCTCCCCCACCACCTCGATGCCGGCCTCCCGTGCGAGCTCGGCCTTGACCCCGGACCGGAACACGCCGTGATCGTCGACCAGGAACACCCGGTACGTCATGCGCTCTCCGCCTCCGATCGCTGGGCCGCGCCCCGCGGCATCGTCATCCCCACCTCCGTGCCCCGCCCCGGCGACGACTTCACCGTGACCGTCCCCCCGCGCCGCTCGATCCGCCCCCGGACCGATCCGGCGAGGCCCTGCCGGTCCGACGGTACCGTTGCCGGGTCGAAGCCCACGCCCCGATCGCGCACGAAGACCCGCACGGCGTCGTCGCCGACCTCCGCGAACAGGTCGACCGACTCGCACCCGGAATGCTTGGCCGCGTTCACCAGCGCCTCCCGGGTGGCGCCGAGCAGGGCGGTGAAGCGGTCGTCCGCGCCGAGCTCACCCCCGGCCGCACCACCGCCCACGTCGCCGACGGTGACCAGCGCGACCCGGATGCCGTGGCTGTCCTCGACGTCGCCCGCGGTCACCTGCAGGGCGGCGGCCAGCGATGTGGCGGCCTCTGCTCGTTCCCCGAACAGCCACTCCCGCAGCTCCCGCTCCTGACCACGCGCGAGCCGCTTCACGGCGCCCGCATCGTCGGCCTGCCGCTGGATCAGCGCCAGGGTCTGCAACACCGAGTCGTGCAGGTGCGAGGCGATCTCCTCGCGCTCCGCGGTGCGCACCCGCGCGGCGCGCTCCTCCCCCAGGTCGCGCCACAGCCGCACCCACACCGGCACGGTCAGCAGGGTGGCGCCGACCAGGGTGACGACGACCGCGAGGAGCGACGTCCGGAGAGTGGCGACGGTGACGTGGCCCAGCAGCACCACCCCCAGCCCGACGACGACGAGGGTCGCGCCGCCGAGCATCCGCGCCCACGTGAGCGCACGGGCACGGGACGGTCGGACGAGCCTGGTGCCGAGATCCCTCGGTGCGGTGTCGGCCTCGCGCCACACCAACGCGGCGCCGACCGCGACCACCACGATGGGGACCACGAACGAGGAGTCGCTACTGCTTGCCAGCCCGGCCAGCAGCACCGCACCCAGCACACCGAGGATCGCCATCCCCAACGCCCGGCGCCGCTCCGCCGCCGACGGTGGCGCGGTGTCCGAACCCTGCGGGCACAGGAACCACAGCAGCGCGTAGCCGACCGCGCCCACACCGAGCAACGTCAGCAACGTGAACACGATGCGCACCCTGGTCACGTCGACGCCGAGGTGGTCCGCCACGCCGCCCGCGACGCCGCCGATCACCCGGCCGCCCGACCGGCGGTACATCCGCGGGGGCGAGACGGGTGGGTACGAGACCGGGGCCGACGGTGCCGAGTGCGCCGCAGGTGTCAGCGATGCCGGGTGTGCCGGCGACGCATAGGCATCCGTGCGCAGCCGCCGCGCGCGTGCGCGCCGACCGCGAGGTGTGCGCTCTCGTCTTCCGGCCATCGCCACCGATCCTGGCACGGGAGCGGCCCCGAGTGCATCGGGGAAGTCACCCAATATCCGCTCCGGCATGAATTCAGGGGATATCCCGATGGTTTCGCCGCGCCCGCGTGGACAGGATCATCGGTATGGACACCAGTACCTTCCACACCCGGGCGCGGGACATGTGGGGCACCCGCCCGCTGCGCGCCCGCCACGCCCCGGTCGCCGGCGTGTGCACCGGCTTCGCGCGCCGCTACGGGGTCGACGTCGCACTGATCCGGACCGCGTTCATCGCGGCCACACTGCTGGGCGGCGCCGGCGTGATCGCCTACGTCGCCGCGGTGATCTGCCTACCGCCGGAGCCGTCCACCCGGGCCGACGGACTCGGAGCGTGGGGCCCGGGATGGGCGCCCGCCGGGTGGGGACCCGCCGGTCGGGGGCGGGGCGGTCGGGGGCGTCGGAACCGGCACCGGGGTCCGGTCCCCGTCAAGCTCCTCGTCCTCGGCGTCATCGCGGCAGTGGTGATCGCGCACTCGCCGTTCGGCGTGAGCTGGCCGGGTAGCGCGCTGGTCTCGGGTGTGCTCCTGCTGGGCGGGTGGTACCTCCTGCATCAGCGTCGCCCCGTCCCCCCGCCCGGCACCGCGGTGTCCGCTCCGTTCGGCGCGTTCGGCCCAGCGGTGCCCGGCAGGTTCGGCTCGGCGGCGCCCGGTGTCGACGGCGCGCCGACGGTGCCCGGCGGTGGCTGGATGCCGCCCGACTGGTCTGGGGCGCCCCCGTGGGCTGGATGGTGGACACCGCCACCGTCGGCACCCGATGCGAGCGGAGCACAGGAGCAGAACCAGAGCAGTGCCGCACCGACCGATCCCGCGCCGACCAATCCAGCGCCGACCGATCCCGCGCCGGAGCCGGCACCGTCGGTTTCCGCCGAGACCGTCGACGCCGAACAGCACATCCCGCCGCGCTGGGACCCGCTGGGCGCCGCCCCATTCGCCTGGGACCTGCCCGAGCCGGCTCCCGAGTTCGCATCGGAGTCATTGGTGCGCAGCCGATCCCGAGTGACGACGGTGACGTTCGGGCTGGCGCTGGTAACCGCCGCGGTGCTCGCGGGGGCACGGCTCGCCGGCGTGACGGCCCTGAGTCCCGTGATGATCGGCGCGATCGCACTCGGCATCGTGGGCCTGGGCCTCGTGATCGGCGCATTCCGTCGCTCGGGTTACGGTCTTCTGGCAGTAGCGATTCCGCTCGCGGGCTTCGTGGTGATCGGGACCGCGGCGCAGAACAGCCTGGACGGATTCACGGGCGCGGCGCGCGGTGACCATACGTACACGGTGATCACGCCGGGCAGCCTGCGGCCGGCATACGAACTGTCGGTGGGAACGCTCACTCTGGACCTGCGCGGCCTGAGACTCGACCACGACCGGACCGTGTCCACGAGGGTCGGCGCGGGTAAGACACGGATAACCGTTCCCAAGGCGATGAACGTGGCGGTCACCTGCGCGGTCCGCATCGGGCACACCGACTGCCCAGACGGCGAAGTCGCGGAGACCGATCCCGCGGCACCGACCCTGACCATCGACGCTCACGGCAATGTGGGAGATGTGGAGGTGCACCGTGTCTGACACCGAGGACTCGCCCCGGGGGTTCGCGCATGTGTTGTTCATCGCAGGCATCGCCGCCCTGCTCGTCGCGACGTGGAGCCTCGCCGGAGGCACCGCACTCGTGGGAGGCGCCAAGTTGTTGGGCGGCATAGTGATCGCCGTCGTCGCGCTGGCGGGGATCCTACTGATCGTCCGCCCGGGCGGACGCAGACGATGACCGTACGGCCTGTGGTGTCGCTGTCGGTTCGCCGCTAATCGGCTTGGCGTCGGGATCCGATGGGCGCAACCGGGACTAACGTCGAATCGTGACCGAAACACGGCGGCTTCGTCCTGCCAGCGCGTCAGGGATGTCCACACACCCGAGGCCGTACATCCGGATCGCGTCGGCCGCCGCCGCGATGGCCGCCCTCGGCGCGCTCGCCGTGGGCGCCGGCGCACCCGCCTACGCCGCGACCGCAAGCGCCACGACCGGAGTGCTGCCGGTGGCCTACCAGACACCCGAATCAGCTTCCGGCTTCGCCGATCTCAGCTTCGGCGGCGGAGGATTCGGCGGCGGCTCAGGATCCGGCTCGGGCTCGACCGGCGCGGGGGCGGGCGCAGGCATCGGGTCGACAGGAGTGTCGACCGGCACAGGGTTCGGCACCAGCACTCCCGCAGCCCCCTCTTACGGGTCGGGCATATCGTCCGGCCCGTGCAGCGGCGCCGCCGTCGGCACGTGCGGCGGTGGTGGCGGTGGATCCACGACCCCCGCTCCGTCACAGACTCCGGCACCCTCGCAGACTCCGGCACCTTCCCAGACCCCCGCGCACACGCAGGCACCGGCGAGCACGGTGGCGCCGTCGGTCACGACCCCGCACGCGACCACGCGACCGGCGCAGTACCCGCGGGCACATCAGCCCGGCGTATACCCCCGCACGCCGCACGTCCGGCTTCCCCACCCGCGCATCCACCAGCGCCGCTGCGACACCGGCACCGCCTCGGGCGCGAACAGAGGCTGCGGTGGCGTGTCGTTCCAACAGCCGTGGCACCCCGCCTTCGTATGGTGCGGGCATCCGCCGCGCCGGATCCCGTGGCGGCTCCGCAACACCTGCGTCGGCTGGTGGGAGTGACGGCGGGCTGACCACCCGGTCACCCAGCGGTGGGGTTCAACCCCATCGGGTCACTCCCACTCGATGGTCCCCGGCGGCTTGCTGGTCACGTCCAGCACCACCCGGTTGACCTCCTCGACCTCGTTGGTGATGCGGGTCGAGATCAGCTCGAGTGTCTCGTAGGGAACGCGGGTCCAGTCGGCGGTCATCGCGTCCTCGCTGGACACCGGTCGCAGCACGATCGGGTGCCCGTAGGTGCGGCCGTCGCCCTGCACGCCCACGCTGCGGACGTCCGCGAGCAGCACGACCGGGCACTGCCAGATGGTGCCGTCCAGGCCCGCAGCGGTGAGCTCCTCGCGGGCGATCGCGTCGGCCTTGCGCAGCAGCGCGAGCCGCTCGGCGGTCACGGCGCCGACGATGCGGATCGCCAGGCCGGGACCGGGGAACGGCTGGCGGCCGACGATCTCCTCCGGCAGGCCGAGCTCGCGGCCGACTGCGCGCACCTCGTCCTTGAACAGCAGACGCAGCGGCTCGACCAGCGAGAACTCGAGGTCCTCAGGCAAACCGCCCACGTTGTGGTGGCTCTTGATGTTGGCGGTGCCGGCGCCGCCGCCCGACTCGACGACGTCGGGGTACAGGGTGCCCTGGACGAGGAAGTCGACCTTTCCGCCGGCGCCGGATTCATTCGGCCCGCTCGCTCCGCTCCCGGCGCCGGCCACCACCTCGGACACAGCCCCCTCAAACGAGCGGATGAACTGCTCGCCGATGATCTTGCGCTTGGTCTCCGGGTCGGACACGCCGTCGAGCTTCGTCAGGAAGGTCTCCTCGGCGTCGACGGTGACCAGCCGGGCCCCCGTCGCCGCCACGAAGTCGCGCTGCACCTGCTCTCGCTCCCCCTGTCGGAGCAGGCCGTGGTCGACGAACACACAGGTCAGACGGTCGCCGATGGCACGCTGCACCAGCGCGGCCGCGACCGCGGAGTCGACACCGCCGGACAGCCCGCAGATCGCGAGGCCGGTGTCGCCGACCTGCTCGCGCACCTGCGCGATCAGCTGCTCGGCGATGTTCGACGCGGTCCACGTCGGCTGCAGACCCGCGATCTCGTACAGGAAGCGGGTGAGCACCTCCTGGCCGTGGGGGCTGTGCAGCACCTCCGGGTGGTATTGGACGCCGGCCATCCGACGCTCCACCGACTCGAACGACGCGACGGGTGCGCCCGGCGTCGACCCGACCACCTCGAAGCCCTCGGGGGCGACCTGCACCGCGTCGTTGTGGCTCATCCACACCGGCTGCTCGGCGGGCAGGCCGCCGTGCAGCACGCCACCGTCGGGGGTGAGCGTGGTGCGCCCGAACTCCCGGCCACCGGTGTTGGCGACCACGCCGCCGAGCGCGCGGGCCATCATCTGGAAGCCGTAGCAGATGCCGAACAGCGGCACGCCCAGTTCGAAGACCGCCGGGTCGAGCGACGGGGCGTCGTCGGCGTACACCGACGCCGGCCCGCCGGACAGCACGATCGCGGCCGGGTTCTTCGCGGCCACCTCCGCAGCGGTGATGGTGTGCGGCACCACCTCCGAGTAGATCCGCGCCTCGCGGACCCGTCGGGCGATCAGCTGGGCGTACTGCGCACCGAAGTCGACGACGAGGACCGGGGCGGGGGAATTCTCCGTCACCCGGCGAAGTCTAGTGGCCCAGAACAGCAGGTTACGACATCAGGGCGGCCACGATGCCGACCGCTTCACGCACCGCTGCGGCATCGACGGTACCGATCGACTCCCCCAGGGCCGAACGGGGAAGCCACTGAACGAGTTCGGGCAGCACAAGCCCTCGGGGCGATACGCACGAAACCGTCATCACCATCGCGCCTTCGTCGAGAGTTCCAGGGATGAACGGGCAGGTGATCAGCCGCCCGGTCCCCGCAGCGATATGGAGTGGACCAGACAGTACGACGACGTACCGCTCCGACTCGTGGTCCGCACGAACAACCACATCGCCTTGCGCGGTCACGGCTCGAGGCGCCGATTCGCAACGTACAGCGACTCGGCGTACTCATCGATACCGAGCTTGGGGACCGTCACGTTCCTGTACTGCTCGAGCTGAAGCCGGAGATGCTCGTTGCGCATCGCGCGCTCGATCATCTCGGACCGATTGAGACCGCTCGAGGTGGCATCGGCATCGATGGCGGATAGTACGGACGAGTCGACGGTGATCGAGATCTTGTCTTTGGCCACCACCCTATCCTACCTTTCATCCGACTGAACAGCGCATGCTATGCCACCTCGGATCGCCGATCAACAGGATGGGCCCGGTCGGTCGAGCAGCAGCCTCCGCTCGACCTGGCTGTCGGGCATCGCTGTCGTCCGCTCGAACTCCCGGCACCTGCGAGATCTGCCAGATCGCCCCAGTTCGAGTAGCAGGCGGCCAGCTCCTTTAGCCGCGCGCGAACGGACCGTCAAGCCCTTACCTGCAGCCAGCCGCTCGAACGCCGCTACCGCAGTGAACCTCTCGGAGGTGAGCAGAACCCCACGCTCGGTCTCCTCGGTCGCCTTCACCGGAACCATGACTCGCATAACACCGCGCCCCGTCGGGGTCACCCCGCCGTGCGCGGGCCGTCTCGACCCGACTCACCGCTACGTCGAACAGTAAGGGCGGCGTCGACATCGAGCCCCGAAGAAATTCAGGCGCCGGCACACCGGCGCGTTGCGGTGCCACGAACGTCAACAACCTCACCACCTCGTGCGCAGTTCGCCAGCCGCGGTCTGGAAATCAGCTGGCCAGGATGTGGACAGCTGATGTGGTGCGGTTGGGAGAATGATGACGTGACCGACTCCGTGCGCAACCAAGACGTAAATAACTAGTCGCACTGGTCCGACTAGTATACAGTGGCGGTGTGCGCACGATCACCCGACTTAGGACACCCAGCTGATGATTTCTTATCGGCAGGGCTGTGACCTGCGGGTTCGCTGGCTGGTGGTCGGGTTTTGACACACTAATCGGGTAGGGTCCGGTGGGTGTTCGTGCGGAAGGTGCGGACCGCGTCCGGCGCGGTGGCGGTGCAGATCGCGCGTTGTTGCGGTGGCCGCGATGAGGTGGTGGAGCATCTCGGGTCCGCGCACACCGACGCCGAGTTGGGGATTCTGCTCGAACGGGCTCGTGGGATCATCGCCGCTGGTCAGCAGGTGTTGGATTTCGATGTACCGGCGCCGGTCGTGGGGGTCGGCGACATCGCCGACTGGACGAGCGGGACGTTGCACCGCCCGGAGCGGCCGGTGGCCGCGGCGGCGCCGGCGGGGCGGATCGTCGGCACCAGTTCGCGGTTGCTCTACGACGTGCTCGGGTCGGTGTTCGACCGACTCGGGTTCGACGTGGTCGGCGATCCGGTGTTCCGGGACTTGGTGATCGCCCGGATCGTCGAACCCACCTCGAAGATGGACGCGGTGCGGGTTCTGGCCGACCTCGGAGCTGATCCGGTGTCCTACAAGACCATTCAACGAAGGATCGCCAGGATCGGCTCGGGCGGGTACCGGGATCGGATCGCCACCAAATGCTTCGCGCACGCCGCCGGAACCGGCGGCCTGGCGCTGGTGCTCTTCGATGTCACCACCTGGTATTTCGAGGCGGAGAACGAGGACGACCTGCGCAAGGTCGGGTTCTCCAAGGAACGCAGGGTGGACCCGCAGGTGGTGGTCGGGCTGTTGGTGGACCGGTCCGGGTTCCCGCTGGAGATCGGCTGCTTCGAAGGCAACAAGGCCGAAACCCAGACGATCGTGCCGATCATCGAGCAGTTCCAGGCCCGCCACGGGGTCGAGCACACCCAGGTGGTGGTCGCCGCCGACGCCGGGATGCTGTCCGCGAGCAATCTGAAGGAGTTGGATGCGGCCGGGCTCTCGTTCATCGTGGAGCTTGTCAAGTTTTCTGTGTAAGTTCCTGATTGGTGATTTCTGTTAGCTGTGCTTAGAGGTGTTGGTCGATTCGGTCGGGGTAGGCCACCGACAGCTGTTCGATGGCCTTCTTCCAGTTGGTGA
>NZ_BAABFR010000140.1:0-9577 GCF_039541155.1 Tsukamurella soli | reverse complement strand
CGCCCCGGCGAGGAACGCCCCGCGCCCCGCCAGCAGCAGCGGGCGCCGCGCCCCAGCCAACGCCGCGGCGATCCGGTCGATCGTCGCGGCCGTGAAATCACCTGCGGGGGAGACCGGTTCGGAAAGACGAGGCCCGGGGACGGGCGCGACCGGCCCGGCGTCGACGGTGGCGACGTCGTACGGGACCGCCAGCACGACGGGCACGCGGTACGCGAGGGCGTGCTCGAGTGCGATGACGACGGTGGCAGCCGCGTCGGTGCGGCCCACGGTGTAGGTGCGGGCGCCGACGGCGGCGGCGAGCGCGATCTGGTCGACGTCCCACGGGCGCGGGCCGGGGGTGGGTTCGTCGCCGACCAACATGATCAGCGGCACGTGCGCCTGCACCGATTCGGCGAGCGCTGTCAGCGCGTTGGTGAATCCTGCGCCGTATGTCGTTGTGGCGGCGGCGATCCGATTGCTCGCACGGAAGTGGGCGTCGGCGGCCACCACGGCGCCCGCCTCGTGGCGCACGGCGGTGTACCCGGTGTCCGTGTGCCGGGCGAGCGCGTCGAGGAGATAGGCGTTGCCGTTACCCATCACGCCGAAGACGTGGTCGACGTGGGCGGCGAGGGTCAGGGCGATATGAGTGGACACGGAGGGCATGGCTGTGCCTTTGCTGACAGGCGTCTGCTTGACTGGCGTCGTTGCACGAGACGGGAACGGACTGCGGCCGTATGTGTCTCGCGCCGATGCGCTTCGTGCCCCTTTTCCGAGCACCGGCCGGAGGCCGGACGGCAACCACTATAGGTGGTGATCCGGTTGCCGCGCCAGGGGTTGTGGAGCGGATGACGGGATTCGAACCCGCGACCCTCACCTTGGCAAGGTGATGCGCTACCAACTGCGCTACATCCGCGTGCGACCGGACCGCCTTGTGGGCTACGTCCGACGCGAGAAGAAACGTTATTCGATGACCTGCGTCGTCTCCAAATCGCCTGGTGGAAGCGGCGATCGGACGTGCGCTCGGTCACATCCTGCGAACGGCGGGTCGGGGATGCCGGGGCGCCGGGGTAGCCGTCAGCGGGCGCACGCCAGTCGCGCGGTCGGATCACCGGCGAGGCGGCGCAACTCCTCAATCAGTCGTTCGAACGCCTTATCCACATCGGTAAACACTACACACGTTGTTCGCGATTGTAAATCTAGTGTTGTGCTGGACCGCAGGATCGCCAGGTAACCTCCGCCAGGTAGTCGGCCGCGGCGGTGCGGCCGTTCGCGAGAGATCGGGGACCGATGAGGTGGACAGCACTCCCTGTACTGGTCGTCGGCGTGCTCGCGCTGGCCGCGGGATGCGGCGAGCCCGCCACCGTCGTTCCGGCGCACCCCCGCGACTTCATCTCCCTGCCCGACTCCGACGGTGGCGACCCGGTCGCCTTCCGGTGGTCGTCGAACGGGGCGGTCGGCCCCGGTCTGACCATCGCCGACGCGGCGCAACCGGGGGAGAACGACTGCACCATCGGATGGCCGGTCGTCTCGTCGTCGGGGCGACGCGGTTACCTCAGTGCCGGGCACTGCGCGGGTGGCCTGGGCCGGGACACGTGGGTGTACACCGACGGTGACCGGCGCGGGCGTGTCCTCCTCGGCCCGTACGTCGAGCACGAGGACGACACGCTGGCGGACGGCACGATGTTCGATGCGGCGGCGGCGTTCCTGCCGGGGACGCGACGGTCGGTGCGCTGGGGCACCGCCATCGGCGTGGGGCACCCGATCGCGGGAACGCTGACCCCGCAGGAGGTGTCGGGACTGGCACCGGGGACGCCGCTGTGCATGCTCGGGGCGCGATCGGGGATCACGTGCGGCCCCCTCATGCACGCAGACGACCGCTACCTGGAGTGGGGAGGGTACGCGGTGACCGGTGATTCGGGGTCTGCGGTGTTCGCCGTGAACCCCGACGAGAGCGTGTGCGCGGTCGGGATCCTGCACGATGGTCCCACGGACCGCGACAACACCATCGCGTACGTGGAGCCGGCCCTGCGGAAGTGGCATCTGACCCTGCCGCGCGAGACGGGTCCGGTGAGCGGCGACCGCTGCTGACGTGCCTGATCATCGGGTGTGCGGTGGGAGTCGAGAGTGCATTATAAGAACAACATGATGTGTATGCGTGCAAGGTCGGTGCGCCGGCGGGATCGAGGACTCGAAGCCGGTCGTCTGTCGAAACGGGATCCGATGACGGTATTACCGTGACCCCGTGGAGAGCGATCCCGCGTGGGGGCGGACGGACGCCGACGTGCGTGCACGTCCTCTAGGGCGACACGTCACCCTGCGGCGACGCGAGCTGGGCCGTGAGTTCGCGGTGGCGTTCGATCGCGAGGGGCGGGGCCTGCGTTCGGAGCTGTGGATCGTGATGCTGGTGGGGGTGGGTGCCGTCCTGGTCTTCCACGCCTTCCTGCTCGACGTGCCCGGCGCGTTGCTGCCGTGGACTCCGCTCCTGCTGATCGGGATCGGAATCCCGGTGGTGCTCCGTTGGTTGAGCGGCTCGCAGAGTCCGCTGCGGCGTTGGTCGGCGGCGTTGTTCATAGCCGCCGCATACCTCGATGTCGCGTGCATGATGACGGTTCGGATCGTCTGTCTCGAACACGGAATGGACGTGCTGCCGGTCATCGTCCCGGTGTGCATCCTGATGAGTCTGATCGTCGCGCAGATCCGGTTCGTCCTGCTGGCACCGGCCATCCTTCTGGGCCTACTCGCGATCATGATCGCCGAACTGACCCTGCTCTCGGTGACGAGCGGTTCGTTGTTCGATCTGATGGCTGCAGTCGGGATCGTCTGCGTGTCCCTGGCGTCGGCGTACGAGTTGGAGAACAGCAGTCGCGCCGCGTGGCACCGTCAAGGCGAGTTGGACGAACTCACCCGGTCGGACAGCCTCACCGGACTTCCCAACCGCCGGCATCTGGCGCAGACGTTGTCCGACGTGGTCGAGTCGTCCGCCGGACGGGGATCCGTCGTGGTGGCGATCTTCGATGTCGACCAGTTCAAGGTGTTCAACGACGAGCTGGGGCACCCGGCAGGCGACGAGTGCCTGAGAGCGATCGGCGCCCTCCTTCGGGAGCGAGTCGACCCCGCGCACGAGTTCGCGGCCCGCTACGCGGGCGAGGAGTTCGCCATCGTATGGCGTGATGTGGAACCGGAGTCCGCGCGTGCCCGAGCGGACCGTCTGCGCCGATCCGTCGGCGAATTGAATATCGCGAGGCCGGAAGGTGCAGGAGTGCTCACCGTCTCCGCCGGTACCGCCGAGTTGCGCGTACCGGCGGGGGTGGCTCCTGAGCATTCGTCGTGGTTGATCCACGCTCTGGTCGACCGCGCCGATCGGGCCCTCTACAGCGCCAAAGAGTCGGGGCGGGACAGGATCGTGCACGATCGCACCGTGATCAGTGCCGTCGATCAGGACGTTCCGGCGGCGACACACGCTCGATCGGCGACCGATGCCTTCGTCGAGCCGCAACTGCGCGCCACTGCGCTGGGATTGCGCTTCCGGCACCCCAAGGACGAGGCGCGGTTCCGCGCGACGTTCGAGGAGCAGGGGCGCCGTACCAGACGCTTCATCATGGTCGGCTTCTTGACCGTGGTCGCCGTGCTCGTGATCTTCCCCGAGCTGCTTCTCCGACTACCTCGGTCGGCGGCGGACTTCGGCCGTTGGGTCGACGCGATCGGGTTCGTACCCGCCGCGGTACTGGCATTGATCGGCGCATCGTGGCATCGCCTGCGGACCTGGTCTGCGCCGATCTACATCGGTGCCGTGACCGTTATTCTGACCGCTCAGATGTTTGAGCGAGTGGTTCAGACCCCGAAGGGGTTCGACGTGGTCCCGTTCCTGATGCCGGTGTCGGTGTTGCTCAGCCTGTGCGTCGTCCGCATCGTGTACAGCCTCTTGATGCCCTCGATGGTGGTACTCGTGGCGGCCGTCATCACGTGTGAGGTGGCGACCGCGCCGATGACGGGAAACGAGGTGCTGACGATATCCACCTCGACACTGGTGGCGTTCGTCGCCGTACGCTTCGCCTACCGACTCGAGAAGTCCCGTCGTCTGGACTGGAGTCGGTCGATCCAGCTCGAGGCTTTGAGCCTGACCGACCCGCTGACCCGGATGGCGAACCGCCGTTCGTTCATCAGCACACTGCGTGACGAGCTGGCCGCCGGCCGCGGGCCCGCACTACTGCTGCTCGACGTCGACCGCTTCAAGGACTACAACGACCGGTTCGGTCACCTTGCGGGGGACGACTGCCTCCGCACCGCCGGTAGTCAGGTGCGACGCGCAGCCGACGCGTGCGACGGCTTCGCCGCCCGGCTCGGCGGCGAGGAGTTCGCGGTGATCCTCCCGGGAGGTGCCGGTGTCGCCGACGTCGCCGAGGCCGTTCGCGCCGCAGTCACAGGCTCGCGTCCCGATGCCGGTGGGGCGGCGTCCGGGATCACCGCATCGGCAGGACTCGCGGCGTGGCCTGCCGACACCCCGGTCGCCGATCCCGACGCCGCCACCAGACGGCTGATGGAACGTGCGGACCGGGCTCTCTACGAAGCCAAACGTAACGGGCGCGCCAGGCTGGTGTCCTTCGTGGTCGACTCGTCGAAGAAGTCGTCCGAGTGATGCGCCGACCTGCTGCGGGCGATTCGACTTCCGCGGTTTCGGCCGTGCTGGCGACTATGCGGAGTGACCTCCTGAAATGCGGTCGGGCCGGGTCCGAAGACCCGGCCCGACCTGCTGTTTCGTATGGTGCGCGATACTGGGATTGAACCAGTGACCTCTTCCGTGTCAGGGAAGCGCTCTCCCACTGAGCTAATCGCGCCTGGAGCTGTGGGCACACTCAGCCGCTCGGCAAGCGGCTGAGTGAGGTGGAGGCGGCGACGGGAATCGAACCCGTGTGCACGGCTTTGCAGGCCGTTGCCTCACCACTCGGCCACACCGCCACGGTAAGCCCACTCCGAGCGGATGACGGGATTCGAACCCGCGACCCTCACCTTGGCAAGGTGATGCGCTACCAACTGCGCTACATCCGCATCGCTCCGATCCGGGCCTCTCGGCGCCTTCCCGGTGCGAGAGAGAACAGTACGTGAACTTCTCGTCGATTGACAAATCAGCTGGTCAGGCTGGTGTTTGACTGATCTGCGGACGCGCGGGCGCAGTCGGCCGGTGTCGGTTGCGCGTGTTGTCGGGTCGGTCGGATCCACAATGCCGACGGTGCCGGGCCGCGGTCAGGACGGGTCCGCAAAGGCCCGCGCCCGGATTTTTGCTCCGCTGATGGGCCGTGCTAGTGTTTCCGCTCGTCCGGAGAACGAGTTCGGACACGAGTTTCGGTCCTATGGCTCAGTGGAAGAGCGTCCCCTTCACACGGGGAAGGTCGCTGGTTCGATCCCAGCTAGGACCACCACAAAACCGCCTGGTCACAGGCGGTTTTCTTCGTTTCGGGGGTTGTGCGTGCGCTACACGTGCGCTAGCCGATCCTGGTCGGGTCCGTTGCTGCCCGGCTGCGACACGCCGAAGCTCATCCCGCGCTCACGGTGGCTACACCTGTCCACGCCTGGCATTCTCGACACCGAGCCGCGAGTCCGAGCGCGGCGCGACTCCCTCCGGGGAGCCTCACAGGCACGTGCCGGCACCCGCTGGACATGTCGCCCGACCCTCGCCTCGGAGGGGGCTGTCGGGGACGCCCCAGCATCACGACTGTGATGCCGAGGAGCCGTCCCCATGTCCACACCCTTCACCCGCCGTCCCGCCAGCAGCCACCGCATGAGTTGGCGTACCCCTTCCGCGCTCGTGCCGCCGTCGATCGCCGGCATCCCGGCTCAGGCGGTGTCTGTGTCCGTCGCGGCCGCCATGCTCGGCGTCTCCAACCGCACCATCCGCCGCATGGTCGACTCCGGCGACCTGCCCGCCCGCAAACTCCCGACCGGTGCCATCTCCATCCGTGTCGCCGACCTGGATGCGCTGGGGGAGCCGATCGGCCCACGCCGCGGGTGACCTGTCGCGAACAGTCCTGGAACCGTCCTGGTTCCGGGACTGTTCTGCATCCGCGGCCGCGCGCCGACTCCACCCGGCCTCATCTGTGCAGCGTCCCGTACCGCGCCATCCCGCCTCATCCGTGCATGCAGGCGTAACGCTACGGCTTCCCACACATGATCCGCTCCCGTGTCCGGTCTGCGGCGCCGCCATCGCCGGTGACCACGCCCCCGGTGTCCGGGCGGAGGTTCCTGTCCGCCGCGGCCGCGCGCTGTCCTACCGGCATCAGGCGGTGTGCTCGCAGTGCGCCGAGCAGAGTCTGCTTCGGATCAGGAGGGACCGGGTCGACGTGGACCCGCTGCCGTACGTCATCGACGAGTGCGCCGGCTGCGGGATGTCGGTCGCGGTGCGGCGGGATCAGCGGCGGACGCGGCACACGTGCAGCGATCGGTGCCGGTTCGCCAGCATGGGGAGACGTGTGCAGGTGACTGTAACGGTGCGCGCGGGGTGCGGTGCGGAGATGGGTGGGTCGGCCGGACCGGCGGTACTGCAGCCCGGCGTGCAGGCAGAGGGCGTACCGGGCGCGGGTGGCGGCGAAGTAACCGGTCGCGCCCGGTGGGAGACCGCGACGGCCCGACTGCTCAGGAGGTTTGCGGGTTGCGGGGCGTGTCCGCGGCGGTGTGAGGTTGTTCGATCTCAAGCGTCACGAGCAGGTTCGGTAGCGGCGGGTCGGGTTCGGTGATCGGCGTGTACGCGACCCAGCCGGTTGGCATCTCGTCCCCGAACGGGATCACCACCCGCACCTGTCCGCGGACGACGTCGGTGCATTCGGAGAGGTTGCCGCGCTTGTCGAGGCGCGGGTCGGCGAGATCGACCGTGAGCGATTCGCCGATTCGGGGTCTCGTGGGGCCGAACGCGTAGAGCGGCCCGGCCAGCCGGAGTATCCGATGTTTCCGTTCGGCCGCGGCGGCGCGTGCCGCGCGGTCCCGGGCGACCACCTCGTGTGAGGGCTCGGTGATCGTGATGTCGCGTAGCCCGACGATCACCCCGTCGATTTCCGGCTCCGTCGATGACCGCGGGTTGGGCGGCCAGACGGTGGCCGTCGGGACCGTGCTCAGCGTCTGGGTGTCCGGCACGATCTCGCGT
The DNA here is from genome assembly GCF_039541155.1 of Tsukamurella soli. Taxonomy (NCBI): domain Bacteria; kingdom Bacillati; phylum Actinomycetota; class Actinomycetes; order Mycobacteriales; family Tsukamurellaceae; genus Tsukamurella; species Tsukamurella soli. The sequence continues at coordinate 2,466 of NZ_BAABFR010000140.1, read as the reverse complement.
ACCCGACGGCCGTCCGGCCCGGTGCGCACCGTGTATCGGACGTTGTACTCGTGGATGTCGGCGATCTCCGCTTCGATGCTCACCAGGGCGAGGTCGTCCGAGTGCCACGACAGGTGCAGCAGATCGGGGACTGTGGAGTCATCGTCGTCCTGCCTGCCGGGTGGAGTCGACGCGGCGAACCCCCGCCACCGGACGAGCCCCAGCTCGGGGACCGGTGTCCCGCCGCGCGGTGTCGGGAAGGCGGTCAGCCCGGGCACCCGGTACAGCTGCACGGAGCCGGCGATGCGGGCTCCCACCTCGGGGGCGCTGCGGCAGCACTGGTACTCCCAGCAGTCCACGTATACGTACACGAGGTCACGATCGGTTGCATTCACGTTCGGCACCGGGCGGTCGGCGGACACGGCGCGACGGCCGCGGGCCCGGTGTACCCCACGGCAAGCGTAGCCGCTGTCTCCCAGGCCGCCGAGGGCCGTTTCCCAGGACAGTGTGAGTCGGCGACGGTCCACGGGCCCCGTTGCCGCGACCGTCTACCAAGACGATGTCCGCCGGGATCCGCTCGCATCGCGGTCCGTGCGCAGCCCGAGCGCGTAGGACCAGGTGTGCCTTGCCGCATGTACGGAATCGTCGCGGAGGTTCACCCGACACCTGTCGCGCATCGGGGCGTGCCTCCGGAGTTCAGCTCGGTCACAGAAATCGACGTAGGTACGGGTTCAACCCGCACCTTCGATCACCACCCGGTTCCCATCCGGATCGATCGCGAGCCCCGTCCGCGTCACAGTGAACCGCGCGTCCCGCAACCTCTCGATCGCCTCGGCCGGGTCGGGCAGCCGCACCCGGCTCGGCGGCATGCCGGGCGGGACCGGGTAGAGCTCCAGGACGGTGCCGCCGGCGAACGTTGCGGAGAAGTGCACGGGACCGGCGGCGTGCTGCTCCTTGATAAGGGGCAGGCCGAGCGTCTTGTAGAAGTCGCGGGAGGCTTCGAGGTCGGCGACGTAGAGCACGAGCAGGTTGATGCCGACTTCCGGCGCCTGCTCCCCGCGCATTACCAACGCGGTGACGGGCTCCGTCGGCAGCGGGGGCAGCTCGCCCGGCTCGACCGGCAGGTACTCGTTCGGCGGGCGGGCGATGGTGCGCTCCCCGAGCACGGCCTCGTGGCAGCGGTAGAGCACGCGGTGGACCGGTCCGTCGAAGCTGCCGACCATGACGGGGCGGTCGGCCGGCCACTCGGCGAGCAGTTCGCGGAGGGCGCAGACAGTGAGGAAGGGGTTCGGTTCGGTCATCAGATCACCTCCGGCTCGACGGGTACCAGCACGACGCCCCACTCTCCGTCGCCGATGTCCTGCACCTCGACGCGGTGGATGCGTGCCACCAGCCCGTCGAACAGGCTGATCCGCACGGGAGTCTCCGGCGGGAGCGCGGCGAGCTGCACCGCAAGCGCGCCGAGCCGATCGGGTCCGCTGCGCTGGACGATGATGGTGACGGTGATGCGGGTGGCGTACCCGTCGGGGTCGGGCGACGCGGAGACGATCCGGGTCACAGGTACGCTCCTGCGCCTGACAGCGCCCGCCGCGCACTTCGGCGAGCAGGCCGGTGGTGGTGACTGCGCTGTCACCGGCCGCGGCGAGGACAGCGAGGCGGACGATCTCGCGGAGATCGGAGCCGGACGTCTCGGAGGGCAGCGCACCGGCCACCGCAGCGCAGTCCACCTCTGTCCCGCCGGGCAGTCCGGACACCAGAGCGGCGAGGATCGCCGCTGCGGCGTCGCGGTCCGGGAAGCCGACCTCCACGATGCTGTCGAAGCGGCCGGTCCGCACGGTCGCGCGGTCGAGCGTCGCGGCATCGTTGGTGGAGGCGAGGGTGAGGATCCTTGCGTCGGTGGCGATGTCCATGGCCTGCAGCAGTTCCGACAGTCCGCTGCTGCCGCGGGCGCGGTCTCGGCACCAGAGGTCCGCATCCTCCAGGATCAAGAGGACGGGTCCGCCGAGCTTCTGTGCCTGCTCGACCACGGCGGTGAGCAGCTCGGCGCCGGCCTATGCCTCGACGTAGATCACGGTGAACTCGCCGAGCACCTCGCCGGCGATCACCGCGCTGACTGCGCTCTTGCCGGTTCCGGGAGGTCCGACGAGCAGCACGCCGCGGCGGGTGCCGAGTCCGTGGGCGTTGAGCAGCTGGTGGCGGTCGCGTACTGCGGTGACGCCCAGGTCGACTTCGGCCCAGACCTGCCGCCGATCACGGCGTCCCGCGTGATCGGCGGCAGGTCGATCACGGTGAGGGCCAGCCCGCCGCGGAAGAACGTGGCGCGGACCGCGCGCCCGCGGTAGGGGTTGAGTTCGTCGGCGCGGGTGAACAGACGGTCCAGCAGGTCGCGGGCCGAGTGCCGATGTTCGGGCGTGGTGTACGCCGTGACCTCGGCGTCGGAGAGCGTGCTGTCCCGCGCCTCGATGCCGAGCACCACGCCCGCCCCGG
>NZ_BAABFR010000139.1:0-10026 GCF_039541155.1 Tsukamurella soli | reverse complement strand
GGCTGCTGCGCCGAGGCACCGTCCGCAGGCGCTTGAACGGGCAGCGTCGCCTGCTCCGGCGCCTCGGTCCGGGCGGCGACAGTGCGCCGCGCCCGGGTGCGTGTCGTCGCTGCCGGCGCCGCCTCGCCGCCCTGCTGGGCGGTGATGGCGCCGATCAGGTCGCCCTTGCGCATACCCGAGATCCCCTTGATGCCGAGGTCAGCGGCGATAGCGCGCAACTCGGCGAGCACCATCCCGTTGAGGCCCGAGCGGCGGCGTTCGTCCGCGCGCCGGGCACTGGCGTCTGTAGGCGCAGCGGAGGCGCCCTCGGCCGGGGAGGTGAGCAGGTCCGTTTCGGTCACGGATGTCCTTTCATTTCCACGCACTGCGTCGTGCCGCAGGCGGGCGTGGACCCGCGCCGCCGTCGAACTGCTCGCCGCACGACGTACTGACGGGGTATTGGGTGCCACGAAAGTTGGTGCAATCGTGTCGCTCCGGTTGCCGTGACCGATGTCGGGACGGCCGCCTCGACGATAAGCGAGGCCACGCGATCGAATCGCCGGTTGGGATTCGGGCGTTCCAGATGGGTGAACCGAAGTGCGTGCCCAAGGCTACTCGCCGGGCACTATGCCCATGATAGCGACTGTGTCAACACGTCGGCCACTCCACTCGATCCGCGTGTCCCCCATCCAACCTGTGCACCGTTCCGTCGAGCCGCTGACCAACATGTGCACCGTTCCGTCGGTTCGATCGACTACCGAACCGACGAAGGGGTGCACATGTCGGGCGACGGAACGGTGCACATGTTCAGGTGCGGGCGACGCCGTCCACGATCGCCAGCTCGCGCATCGTGAAGCCCTCCGCGGTGAGCTCGACGTCCGCGGGGAGCGGCTTGGCGGTGAGCACCAGCACCGTCGGCCCCGCACCGGACACGACGGCCGGGATCCCCGCACCGCGCAGGCTCTCCACGAGAGCAGCCGTGGCGGGCATCGAGTGCGCGCGGTACGGCTGGTGCAGACGATCCTCGGTGGCCGCCAGCAAGAGCTCGGGCGCCTGACCGAGCGCGACTACGAGCAGCGCGGCACGGGACGCGTTGAATGCCGCGTCGGCGTGCGGGATCCGCTCGGGCAGCAGGCCGCGGGTGACGGCGGTCGATGACTGCACATCGGGGATGAACGCGTACGCGCGCACGTCGGGGTGCACGTCGATGCGACGGGCGTCGTAGACGGGGGGCCGCTCCGCTGCGGCGTCCTGCCCGCCACCGTCGGCACCGACCTGCTCGGTCCACGACACCACTGCACCGCCCAGCACGCTGGCCGACGCATTGTCCGGGTGCCCCTCGAACTCGGACGCCAGCTGCAGGGTGCCCGCCGCCGTGAGCCCGCGCGCCGCACCCGCGACCTCGGCCAGCGCGGCGCCGGCCGCGATCCCCGCCACCACCGCGGCGGCTGACGATCCGAGCCCGCGCGAGTGCGGAATCCGGTTGTGGCACTTAAGCTTCAACCCAGGCGCGGCGATGTCGAGGTACGCCATCGAACGCCGGAGCGCGAGCACCACGAGATGGGTCTCGTCGGTCGGTACCGAATCCCAGCCCTCCCCCTCGACGGTGATCGTGAGGTCGTGCTCGACGGTGGTCACGGTGACATCGTCATAGAGGCCGAGCGCCAGGCCGAGGGTGTCGAAGCCGGGTCCGAGGTTGGCGCTCGACGCGGGCACCGTCACCGTCACCGTCAGACCTACGGGCAGCTCGAAAGCCACTAGCCCAGTCCCATCGCGGCCGCGACGGCCACCGGGTCAACACCGACGGAGGCGATCTCCGGCACACCCTTCAGGGCGGTGTCGGGGTCCTTGAGGCCGTTGCCGGTCACCGTGCACACCACCAGCGAGCCCCGCTCGATCCACCCGTCCTTCGTCGCCGCCAGCAGACCCGCGACCGACGCCGCCGACGCCGGCTCCACGAACACCCCCTCCGTGCGGGCGACGAGCCGGTACGCCTCCAGCAGCTCATCGTCGGTCGCGGCCCGGAACTGCCCGCCCGACTCCTCCTTCGCGGCCACGGCCTGATTCCACGACGCGGGGCTGCCGATCCGGATCGCGGTCGCGATCGTCTCCGGGTCCTTCACCGGAGCCCCGAGCACCAGCGGCGCCGCCCCCGCAGCCTGCACACCCAGCATCCGCGGCCGCGCCGCGATGATCCCGTCCGCGTGATACTCGCTGTAACCCCGCCAGTACGCGGTGATGTTGCCCGCGTTCCCGACCGGCAGCGCGTGCACATCCGGCGCCCTACCCAATGCGTCCACGATCTCGAACGCGGCCGTCTTCTGCCCCTCGATCCGCACCGGGTTGACCGAGTTCACCAACGCGATCGACGAGTACTCCGCCGTGGTCTTCCGCGCGAGTTCGAGGCAGTCGTCGAAGTTGCCGCCCACCTCGATGATCCGCGCGCCGTACATCACCGCCTGCGCCAGCTTGCCCATCGCGATCTTGCCCTTGGGCACCAGCACCGCGCACTCCAGCCCGGCGATCGACGCATAAGCCGCCGCCGACGCCGACGTGTTCCCGGTGGACGCGCACAGCACACCTTTCTTCCCGGTGGCTAGAGCCTCGGTGACCGCCATCGTCATACCGCGGTCCTTGAACGAGCCCGTCGGGTTGAGGCCCTCCACCTTCAGGTGCACCTCGCACCCGGTCAGCTCGGACAACGCCCGCGCCGGCAGCAGCGGCGTCGCGCCCTCACGCAGGGTCACGACCTTCCAGTCGTCCCCGACCGGCAGCCGGTCGCGGTAGGCCTCGATCAGCCCGGGCCACGGCGTGTGGACACGGCCTCGTGACGCTGAATCAGTCATCAGTTCCCTCCAGACGGAGCACGCTCGACACGGCGGTCACCACGTCCAGCTTGTTCAGGGCCTCGACGGTGGCGGACAGCGCCGCGTCGGGTGCGTTGTGGGTCAGGACCACGAGGCGGGCGCCCGCCCCGCCGTGGTCGGTCTGCTGGCGCACCGTGGAGATCGACACGTTGCGGGAGCTGAACTCGTTGGCGACGGAGCTCAGCACACCCGGCCGGTCGGCGACCTCCATCGCGACGTAGTACCGGGTCTGCACATCGCCGATCGGCGCGACCGGCAGGTTGGCGTACACCGAGTCCAGCGGGCCGCGGCCGAAGTGGACCTTGTTGCGGGCCGCCATCACGAGGTCGCCCAGCACCGCCGAGGCGGTGGGCGCGCCGCCGGCGCCGGCGCCGTAGAACATGAGCCGGCCGGCGTTCTCGGCCTCGACGAACACCGCGTTGTAGGCGCCGTCGACGCTGGCGAGGGGATGCTTTGCCGGCACCAGAGCCGGGTACACGCGCGCCGAGACCCGCTGCTGGCCCGTCGAATCGGTGAACCGCTCGCAGATCGCGAGAAGCTTGATCACGCAGTCGAACGCCTTGGCCGACTCGATGTCGGCACCGGTGACGCCGGTGATCCCCTCGCGGTACACGTCCTCGGCCTTGACCCGGGTGTGGAAGGCGATGGACGCGAGGATCGCGGCCTTGGCGGCGGCGTCGTAGCCCTCCACGTCGGCGGTGGGGTCGGCCTCGGCGTAGCCGAGCCGGGTCGCATCGGCGAGCGCCTCGGCGTAGTCGGCGCCGCTCTCGGTCATGGCCGAGAGGATGTAGTTGGTGGTGCCGTTGACGATTCCCGCCACCAGCTCGACGGTGTCGCCGGCCAACGACTGCTGCAGCGGCCGGATCACGGGGATCGCGCCGGCGACGGCGGCCTCGAAGTACAGGTCGGCGCGCGCTCGGCGGGAGGCGTCGGCCAGCTCGCCCGTGTACTCGGCGAGCAGCGCCTTGTTCGCCGTGACGACGGACTTGCCCGCGTCCAGGGCGCGCAGCATCAGGGTGCGGGTGGGCTCGATGCCGCCCATCACCTCGACCACGATGTCGACGTCGTCGCGGTCGATCAGCGACTGGGCGTCGGTGGTCAGCAGCGCCGGGTCCACGCCGCGGTCCTTCGCGATGTCACGAACCGCGATCCCGCGGATCACCATCGGCGCGCCGACACGGGCCGTGAGATCGGCGGCACCGTCGCGCAGGATCCGCACCACCTCGGTGCCGACGGTGCCCATGCCGAGCACCGCGACCCCCAGCTCGCGACCCGCGCCGGGTGCGGCGCTCGCGCGCTCGTCGGTCGTCATTCCATCTCCTCCAGACTAACCAGGTCCTCGACGGTCTCGCGGCGCAGGATCAGCCGTGCCGCACCGTCTTTCACCGCGACCACGGCGGGTCGCGTGAGCATGTTGTAGCGACTGCCCATCGAGTAGCAGTACGCACCCGTGTCGGCGATCGCCAGCAGGTCGCCCTCGGCCAGATCGCCGGGCGTCCAGGCATCGCGGATCACGATATCGCCGGTCTCGCAGTGCTTCCCGACGATCCGGGACAGCGTCGGCTCCCCATCCGGGGCCCGGTTCGCCACCGTCTGCGTGTACTCCGCGCCGTACAGCGCGGGCCGGATGTTGTCGCTCATGCCGCCGTCGACGCTCACGTAGCGACGCACGCCGCCGCCTTCGCCCAGCCGCACGTCCTTGAGGGTCCCCACGGTGTACAGCGTGATGCCGGGCGGACCGGCGATGGCCCGGCCGGGCTCGACGGCAAGATGCGGTGCGGCCAGGCCCACGGCGGCGGCCTCGGCCGCGACGATGTCGAGTAGTTTGGCGGCCAGCTCCTCCACCGGCGGCGGATCGTCGTCTGGCGTGTAGGCGATGCCGAGCCCGCCGCCGAGGTCGACGGTGGCGATCTGCGCGGTCTTCTCGGCGCCGTAGCGGGCGACCACGTCGCGCAGTAACCCCACCACACGATGCGCGGCGATCTCGAAGCCGTCGACGTCGAAGATCTGCGAGCCGATGTGGCAGTGCAGGCCGACGAGGCGGACACCGTCGGCGGCGAACACGCGGTCGATCGCCTGCATCGCGGGGCTGGCCCCGCCGAACGACGCAGCGGGGCTGCCGCTTTCGGTCGCAGCGGGGCTGCCGCTTTCGGTCGCGGCGGGGCTGCCGCTTTCGGCCGCGGCGGGGCTGCCGCTTTCGGCCGCGGCGAGCGAGAATCCGAACTTCTGGTCCTCGTGCGCGGTGGAGATGAACTCGTGCGTGTGTGCCTCGACACCGGGAGTAACGCGCACTAGCACGTCCTGCACGGAGCCGGCGGCGCGCGCGACGGCGTCGAGCCGGTCGATCTCCGACAGCGAGTCCACGACCACGTGGCCCACGCCCGCCTCGACGGCGGCGGTCAGCTCGGCGACGGATTTGTTGTTGCCGTGCAACGCGATCCGCTCGGCCGGGAAGCCAGCCCGGAGCGCCACGGCGAGCTCGCCGCCGCTGGCGACGTCGAGGGCGAGTCCCTCCTGCTGCACCCAGCGGGCCACCTGCATCGACAGGAACGCCTTGGAGGCGTAGTGGACTCGCGATCCGGGGCCGAACGCGTCCCGCATCCGGCGGCACCGGGCGCGAAAGTCGTCCTCGTCGATCACGAACAGCGGCGTGCCGAACTCGGCGGCCAGCTCGCTCGCGCCGACGCCGGCGAAGCTCACCTCGCCGTCGGCCTCCCGGCGCGCGTGGGCGGGCCACACGTGCGCGGCGAGCGCATTCACGGATTCGGGGATCGGCGGCGGGCCCGACGGCGCGGTGGTACCCACGGTCACATCCGTTCCGGCGCCGAGACGCCTACGAGAGCAAGGCCGTTGGCGAGGACCTGCCGGGTGGCCGCACACAGCGCGACGCGTGCGTGGTGCAGATCGGTGGGGCGCTCGTCGCCCATCGGGAGCACGCGGCACTCGCCGTAGAACCGGTGGTAGGTGCCGGCCAGCTCCTCGAGGTAGCGCGCAACCCGGTGCGGCTCACGCAGACTCGCGGCGGCGGCGACCACCGCGGGGAACTCGCCCAGCGTCCGGACGAGATCCCCCTCGCGAGGATGGTCGAGCAGGCCTAGATTCAGCGGAGGCGGGGCTGTGCCCGAATCTGCGTCCGCGGACGCCAAACCGAGCTCGAGCGCCGACCGCGCGATCGCCGACAGCCGCGCGTGCGCGTATTGCACGTAGTAGACCGGGTTCTCGTTGCTCGCCTGGGTCAGCAGGTCGAGATCGAGGTCGATGGAGGTGTCCACCGACGAGCGCACCAGGGAGTACCGGGCGGCGTCCACGCCCACGGCGTCGACGAGGTCGTCGAGGGTGATGACCGTGCCTGCCCGCTTGCTCATGCGCACCTTCTGGCCACCCGAGACCAGGTTCACCAGCTGCCCGATCAGCACCTCGATGCGCTCGGGGTCGTAACCCAGCGCGGCCGCGGCGGCCCGCAGGCGACCGATGTAGCCGTGATGGTCGGCGCCCAGCATGTAGATCGCGAGCGTGAAGCCGCGATCGAACTTGTGCTTGATGTAGGCGATGTCGCCGGCGATGTACGCGGTGTTGCCGTCGGACTTGATCACGACGCGGTCCTTGTCGTCTCCGTAGTCCGTGGACTTGAGCCACCAGGCACCGTCGGCCTCGTACAGGTTGCCGGACTCCTTCAGCTGCGCCACGCACCGGTCGACCAGTCCGTCGGTGTGCATCTCGTCCTCGTGCGTGAACACGTCGAAGTCGCTACCGAATTCGTGCAGCGTCCGCTTGATGTGCGCGAACATCAGCTCGACACCGTCGGCGCGGAAGGCCTCGACGCGCTTCTCTTCGGGCAGCTCCAGGATGCCGGGGTGGCATGCGACCACCTTCGCGGCGATGTCGTCGATGTAGTCGCCGGCGTAGCCGTTCTCCGGGGTCGGGGTCCCCAGCGCGGCGGCCTCCAGCGAGCGCGCGTAGCGATCGATCTGCGCGCCGTGATCGTTGAAGTAGTACTCGCGGGTCACCGCGGCGCCCTGCGCCTCGAGCACGCGGCCGAGGCTGTCGCCGACCGCGGCCCAGCGCGCGCCGCCGAGGTGGACGGGCCCGGTGGGGTTGGCGGAGACGAACTCGAGGTTGATCCGCTCGCCGGTCAGCGAGTCGCCGCGGCCGAAGGCGTGACCCTGGTCGAGGACGGTGGCGATCAGCTCGTTCTGCGCGTCGGCGGTGAGCCGGATGTTGAGGAAGCCGGGGCCCGCCACCGTCGCCTCCGAGACACCGTCGGCCGCGCCGACGGTCTCCGCGAGCCAGCCGGCGAGCTCGCGCGGGTTGGTGCCCGCCTTCTTGGCCACCTGCATAGCGAGGTTGGTGGCGTAGTCGCCGTGCTCGGGGTTGCGCGGACGCTCGACGGTGACCCGGTCGGGCAGAACCGACACATCGAGGCCGCGGTCACGCAGCACGGCGGTGGCCGAGGCGTGCAGCAGCTGTGAGAGGTCGTCTTCAGTCACAGGCAACCATCCTATGGTGCCTCGCCGCAGCCCCGACAGGCAGGACGAATGACCTGCGCCTGCATCCCTCGTGCGAGGTCGCCGCGGGGCGGGCGGTCACCCGACGAAGGACGGCTCCGCCGCACGACCGATGAGCGCCCGTCATCACCTCCCCCACCCGCCGTCGCGTTCCCCGGTGCGGTGTCGACCACCGATGGGGCATGCGACGCCCGGTGTGGGCGGCGACGGGACGTGGGGAACTCCGGACGGTGGCGACGGTGCCCGGCGCCGCATGGGCGCTGGCCAGCCGGTTTCCTATTCGGCGGAGCGGTGCGCTAACCTTGCTACGCCCTGACGCCCCCGTAGCTCAGGGGATAGAGCGTCTGCCTCCGGAGCAGAAGGCCGCAGGTTCGAATCCTGCCGGGGGCACCCACGAGAACCGCTTATGACCTGCGTCGGAGGCGGTTTTCTCGTTCAGGCGACGGCCTGCGCAGGTGCCTCCGATGACCCCCGTTGACCCATTCGCTCTTCTATGGCCCCGGCGAGCCCCCACAGCACACGCCGGTGACCCCGAGTGACCCACGGCGGGTCATCCCTTCGCCCGGGTCCCCGTCGCCTTCCCGCCCGCCTTCGTGATCGCGCCGAGTCGCGTCGCCGCGGCGGCGAGCGAGTCCCGCGTCGAGTGCCCGTACGTCGCCAAGGTGAAGCCCGCGTCGGAGTGGCCCAACCACGCCGCGATGTCCGCCAGGGGAACGCCGTCCTGGTGCATCAGAGTCGCGCAGCTGTGTCGCGCGTCGTGGAGCCTGACCGCGGGCAGTCCCGCGTCCTTCAACTCGCGGCGCCAGCGCCGGCCGAACGAGTCCGGGTGTGGCAGGTTCCCGAACTCGTCCACCACCACCAAGCCGGAGTCCTTCCACTTCGAACCGAGCTGGAGTTTCGACTCCGCCTGCCTCTTCTTGGTCCGCCGCAGCGCGGTGACCAGATCAGGCGGCATCGGCAGAGTGCGGACACTCCCCTTGGTCTTCGTGTCGCCCGTCGCCACGCCACCCGGAATCGGCGCGCGCGACGCCTTGATCGTCAGCGTCTTCGCTGTCAGGTCGACCGCGTCCCACTGGAGCGCCAGAACCTCACCGCGGCGCAGGCCCATCAGCGCAAGACGCCACCCGACGTGCCACGGGTTCGACGCCGTCGCTGCGTACAGGCCGGCGACCTGCTTGGCGGTGAGCGTCTGCAGCTCCGTCTTGCTTTTGGGCAGCGACTTCACCAGTGCGGCCGGGTTGCGCACCACCACGCCCTGGTTCATCAGGTCGTCGAAGACGTTCCGCGTCCGTGCCAGGCAAGGGTTGATGCTGCTCGCGGACCACGCGTCACGCACCTTCTTCGCGTTCTTGGGCAGCTTCTCCGGTGCGTGCCAGTCCCCCATCGGCAGGCCGCCGTCTCGCAGCTGTGTGACCATCTTCTCGACGTCCTGCTTCGTAATCGACTGCACGAGCCGATCACCGTAGAGGTCGACGAGCGGGCGCAGGTTCGTGATGTAGCTGGTGTAGGTCTTGGAGCGGATCCGTTGCCCGGCGAGCCAGTCGTCCACGGCCTGTCGCACCGTCAGCTCAGACGGCGGAACGTGTGTGCCGTGCGCTACCTGCGACACCACTGTCGACCGCCACTTCACGGCCTCATCTACGGTGCGGAAACGCTTCTTGTGCTGGAAGCGCGTCCCGTCCGCGCGGTGGGCGTGCACCCGCACCTCGTACCGTCGCCCCGCCGACGTCTCGACGGGCTTCACCCACTCCGGTCTTCTTCCCATGGCGCCAGCGTCTCAGTGGGTACTGACACCTTCTGCGGGAGCGACGCGACACGCCGAACCGTTCGGCGTGTCGCGAGGGTCTAGTGGATATCGGCGTGATCGTGGCTTTCGCTCAGTCGCGTGAGCAACACCGACGCCCTCGCCGCCGCCATGGCCGCGCTGCTGGCGGCCGCGCAGAACACGACAGCCGAGCCGCCCCCGACGCCGCCGACCCTGCTGACCGTCGCGGAGACCGCCAAGATGCTCCGCTGCGGGCAGACGCTGGTCTACGCCATGCTCAAGGACGGGCGGTTGGCGAGCGTGAAGATCGGCCGGCGCCGATTGGTCCGTGCGGCGGACGTCGAGCGGTTCATCAACGGTGGCGGCGCGGCGGCGTGACTCCATCTGAGATCGCCGCCTGGACCGCCGGCCGCGACGCAGCCCGTGACCTACGCCGCGAGCTTCCCGGCCTATCCCCGGACGACGCCGAAACCTACCTCCTCCCCGCCGGCATGCACCCGTCCGACGCCGCGGCCTGGCTCCGGGGCTTCCGCTCCGCCCTCTGACCCGCCCCGTCCACCCGGGCCGCCGCCCCCGACCGGGTGCCCGCACCGGCACCGGCGGCGGGCATGGGACAGGCCCCGCACCGAGGGGTACGGGGCCTGCTGTGGGTGGGGTCAACCCTGGGGGACGGGCGCAGTCGGAACCGGGTCTCCGGGCTGCAGCCCGGCGCTGGGATGCGGCATCTCCGACGCCGGGATCGGCGCGATGCTGATCCAGCTGTCCGGCATCGTGCACCGGAGCGTCTCCGCCCACTGCGCCTGCGGGATGTCCGTCAGACGCTGCGCCGGCAGCAGCCCGATCCGGTACGGCCCGCCGCCGGCGAATCCGAACACCTGGCCGTCGCTCTGCAGCACCCACGTCATGCACG
>NZ_BAABFR010000138.1:0-10050 GCF_039541155.1 Tsukamurella soli | reverse complement strand
GGTGTGGACCCGCAGCAGCGGCTTACCCACCGCGCCGAGGGCATCGGCGAGGAACAGCTCCGGCATATGACGCCCTCGAACGCGGGCCCGGGGTGCGCGCGCCCCGCGGCGAACAGGACGGCGTCGGCCTCGTCGCGCAGCACCGGGTAGTCGTCGCGGTAGTACGGCAGCCGCGCGATCCACGCGTGGGCGGCCCGGCCCAGCTGCGTGAGCGACATCCCCGTTGACGGGGCGTCCCGCAGTACCGCCCGGGCGAGCCGCGTCGTCTCGGCCGGGAACAGGGCGTCCGCTATGCGCGACTTCGTCGCGGGCACCTGGGTGGCGAACCACGCGCCGTCGCCGCCCGCACCGGTCCAGCGCTCGTACAGCCGGGTCAGCGGCTCCTCTCCCCGCGGGTCGACGAAGGCGTGCGTGAGCTCGGCCAGCGCGTCGTACCCCGTGGTCCCGGCGACCGGCAGCGCCGGGTCGAGCGGCTCGCCCGGTTCCAGGACCTTCTCGATCACGATCCACGCGTCGTCGCCGCACAGCCGCCGCAGCCTGCGCAGGTACCCGACGGGGTCGGTGAGCCCGTCGGGATGATCCACACGCAGGCCGTCGACCAGTCCGTCCGCGAACCACGACCCGATCTGGGCGTGCGTCGCGGCGAACACGTCGGGGTCCTCCTGGCGGAGCGCCGCGAGCGTGTCGACGGCGAAGAACCGCCGGTAGGTGCGTATCGGCCCGTCCCATCGCACGAGGCGATACGCCTGCGCGGCGATCGTCTGCTCGTCCGGCAGCGCCTCGGTGCCCGGTGCGAGCGGGAACCGGTGCTCGTAGTACGCGAGTTCGGGTTCGGCGCCGGAGCGGTCGACGGTGACCTCGCCGCCGTCGCCGAGCACGGGGATCGCGATCCGGCCGTCGCAGCCGTTGTCGTCGGCCCAGTCGATGTCGAAGAACCGCGCCCAGCGTGAGTCGCGGCCGTGGCGGAGCACGTCCCACCACCAGGCGTTCTCGCGCGGCCGCTCGATGCCCATGTGGTTGGGCACGATGTCCACCACCAGGCCCAGCCCGGCGGCGTGTGCGGTCTCTGCGAGCGAGACCAGGCCGTCCCGTCCGCCCAGCTCGGCCGACACCGTCGTCGGATCGGTCACGTCGTAGCCGTGCTGCGATCCGCGCACCGCCGTGAGCACGGGGGACAGGTAGAGGTGCGACACCCCCAGGTCCGCCAGCCGGGGCACCGCCGCGGCGGCGGCCGCGAAGCCGGACTCGGGCGTCAGCTGTAGCCGGTAGGTGGACGTCACGGGGCGCGCGGTCACGGTGCGGTGGCCTCCTTGCTGCGGTCGACGCGGCGGGCATGTCTCGCTACCACCAATACACGGTCACCTGCCGAGTGCCTCGATCGAACACGGGTGATGAACGTCGAGCCGCTGAACCGCGCGTCGCCGCCGTGGCGCGGGCCGTTCATGCGAGCACCGCTCAACGCATCGTGGACAGCTCGGCGCCGGGCGCGCGCCGCGGCCCAACGCGATACCCGGCTTCTGTCGCACGGCGCGACAGCGCGGGGCGTCGTCGGGATGGGACGCACGCTTGCGTCTTTGGTGTACAACTGCTCGGGTTCGGATAGAGTCGGTTCAACCCGGTTACATCGGGCATGTTCACTCTGTTGGAGGCCTGATGTCTGAGCGGTGGTTGTCCGCGGACGACGTCGCCACCCATCTCGGGGTCACCAAGGACACGGTGTATGCCTGGATCGCAGATTAAGGACATGCCCGCGCACAAGATCGGGCGCCTCTGGAAGTTTCAGATCTCCGAAGTCGATGAGTGGGTGCGTGGCGGCGGCGCTTCGTCGGCGGCGAACCCCGAGCGAGCTGACGGATGCAGATAATCGACAACCTCAACGAGCTTCTCGGCGACGATCTGAAAGCATCGATCACGCCGGGCTCGAAGCTGCGCATCGCGGCGAGCACGTTCTCCATCTTCGCGTTCGAGGCGCTCAACCGTGAGTTGCAGTCGATCAAGGAGCTGGACTTCATCTTCACCGCACCGTCCTTCACGACCCCGGTCGGCGACTGCAACCCCGACTGGGCGATTGCCTTCCGCGACGACACGACGAAGATCAAGCATGTCTACTTCGTCGCCGAAACCAAGGGGTCGATGTCCACGCTCCAACTCAAGGGCGTTGAGAACGCAAAGATCGAGTGCGCCCGCAAGTTCTTCGCCTCGCTCAACGACAGGGCTGCGAACAACGGCGTCAAGTACGACGTCGTCGACAGCTACGACTCGCTGCTCCAGCTCGTGGGGGCATGACAACGTGCTTCAGTACCTTCGGCTGCGCGGTGCCCCCGCCTTCGACCCAACTTCCGGCACTGACATTGGGCCGCTTAACCCGGCGAACTTCTTCTTCGGGCCCAACGGCTCAGGCAAGACGACGATCAGCCGCGCTTTGGCCGACGAAGCGAGATATGCGGGAACGACGCTGGAGTGGCATCCGCCGACCAGCGCACTCGGCGTCAAGGTCTACAACAGCGACTACGTGAATGCCACGCTCACGCCCGCGGGTCACTTCCCCGGCGTCTTCCTCCTGGGTGAGACAAACGCTCAAATCCAGGCCGAGATCGAATCACTCAGAGACTCGATCGCAACCGCCAAGGCGAAGCTCGTGGGGCTCCAGTCCTCGTTGGCGACGAAGAACGGTGAAATCGATCGCGTCCGCACCGCTCTGAAAGACGCGGCCTGGGCCAAGCGCAACGATGTTCCCGTGGATTTCCGTGAGATGTTCGCAGGGTACAACAACAGCAAGGATCGACTTCTCGACCGACTGCTTAAGGTCCCGGCGGCGAACACATCTGCGGCCGAAGACTTCACCACGCTCGCCTCCGAAGCCAGAGCCGTCTTCGCCGAGGATGCACACCCGCTCTCGGACCTTCCGCTTGGGCGCGAGATCCGGATCGAAGCCATGCCGGGTCATGCTCTCTTAGATGTGGTTGTCGTCGGCAGTGCAGATGTCGGCCTCGCGCCGCTGATCCAGCAACTCAGCAATGCCGACTGGGTTCGACAGGGTCGTGCCCACCTCCAACACGCAGACGGCGTATGCCCGTTCTGCCAGCAGTCCGTTCCGTCCAGCCTTGGCAACCAGTTAGAGGCGTACTTCGATCGGACGTACATCGAGCAGACGAAACAGCTGATGGCGTTCAACGAGTACTTCGAGTCATGGGCGCAGCATTGGGCGGCGTACCTTGACGATTTGCCAGCGAGGCCGGGAGCCGTCGAGCACCTCGACGGCGAACGCTTCGCAGCCGCGCGTACCGCGCTGGAGAAGGTGATCGCCGACGCCCAAGCGCAGATCAGTGCAAAGCTGGCAGCACCGTCTACCAAGATCTCGGTACCTGATCCCTCGCCACAGATTGACGGCGTCAACGTCGTTGTTCGGGACGCAAACAAGGCGATCGAGAACTTCAACTCTCTCCTTAACAATCGATCATCCGTAAAGAATTCCTTCTTAGATCGCTGTTGGCTCGTGTTCGCCCGCGTGACCCTCGTCGCGGAGTTGAGCCGCTACGAGGGCGCGATGTCCGGACATTTGAAGGGGAAGCAACGCATCGAGGAGCAGATCGCCTCGGCGGCGACAGATGTCGACACCAAAGAGTCTCGCCGACGCGAGCTTCTGGCGAAGGTCACGTCAAGCAGGCCGATCATCGACCGAATCAACCGCCTTCTGGATTCTGTCGGTTTCCACTCGTTCTCGCTGGCAGAGTCTACAGCGATTCAGGACGGGTATACCCTTGTTCGATCGAATGGTGAGAACGCCACCGATACCCTCAGTGAAGGTGAGAGGACGTTCATCACTTTCCTCTACTTCGCCCAGTCGCTGCAGGGCTCGCCGCAGAACGAAGGCGAGACGAGTGATCTCCTGGCGGTGATCGATGACCCGATCTCTAGCCTCGACAGCGATGTGTTATATGCCGTTTCCACCATTGTTCGAGGGATCGTCGAGGGCGTGGCCGCGGGATCGGGCCGGGTGCGACAGTTAGTGCTCATGACGCACAATTCGTATTTCTACAAGGAGGTGACATACCGCCCGCGCGGCGGGAAGCTAGGGTCGTGGAAATATGGACTCGTGCGGAAGTGGAGTGGGAAGCCTAGCGAGGTCGAATTTTGCGACGACAACCCGATTCAAACTGCCTACGGAGCATTGTGGGACGAAGTTAAAAGGTCAGCCGAGCGGCCTTCGGCAAGCGCGGTCGGTCTTCAGAACACCTTGCGGAGAATCCTTGAGGCGTACTTCAAGGTGCTCGGCGGTGTCGACGACCCGGCGATCGTTGCCAAGTTCGAGGGAGACGAACAGCTCATATGTCGTTCGCTCTTCAGCTGGGTCAATGCCGGGTCCCACTCAATCTTCGATGATCTTGACTACTCGCCAACACCCAGCACTGTGGATGCCAATCTCAGGGTGTTCCGCCGCATCTTCGAGATACACGACCAGTTCGGCCACTACCTCATGATGATGGGTGAGTCCGCCGATGTGAGCTCAGCAGAGACGCCTGAGTGATGAACGATCGTGCAATCGCTCTGACTGACCCGCCGGAGCGGTACGGCGAGTGGCTCGCGGACCTCAAGCGGCGCATCTACGTCGCCCAGCAGCGCGCTGCGCTGGCGGTCAACAGCGAGATGCTGCGTGTGTACTGGCAGATCGGCCACGAGATCTTGGAGCGAGAAGCAGAACTAGGATGGGGCGCGAAGGTCATCGACAGGCTCTCCCACGACCTACGCCAGTCGTTCCCCGATTTGGGCGGGTTCTCGCGCGCGAACCTGAAGTACATGCGGGCGTTCGCCAGTGCCTGGAGCGAGGACGCAATTGGCCAACAGGCTGTTGGCCAATTGCCGTGGGGGCACAATCTCGTGCTTCTGACCAAGCTCAAGGACCCCGAGCTGCGCCTAGCGTATGCCGAGGCGGCAGTTGAATTCGGATGGTCTCGCAACGTGCTGGTCATGCACATCGAGCGCAAGCGCATCGAGCGCCAGGGCAAGGCGACCACGAACTTCGAACACTCGCTCCCGAAGCCTGACTCCGACCTCGCCCGCGAGTCTCTGAAGGACCCCTACCGGCTCGACTTTCTCGGTCTCGGTGACGAGGCGCATGAGCGCGAGATCGAAGCGTCCCTCATCGGGCACATCACCGATTTCCTCCTTGAACTCGGTGCCGGTTTCGCGTTCGTCGGCCGCCAGGTTCATCTCGAGGTCGGTGGCGACGACTTCTATGTGGACCTGCTCTTCTACCACTTGCAGCTGCGTCGATATATCGTAATTGAGCTGAAGGCGGAGAAGTTCAAGCCCGAGCAACTCGGGCAGCTCGGCTTTTACATGACCGCCGTCGACGACATGCTCCGTCACGAGACGGACGGTCTCACCATCGGCCTACTGCTGTGCAAGACGAAGAACGAAGCCGTCGCAGAGTACGCGCTCCGGGACAACACCCAGCCGCTCGGCATCGCGCAGTATCAGCTTCTGGAAGCATTGCCCGATCCGCTGCAGACCGCGTTGCCCACCACCGAGCAGATCGAGCGTGAACTCGGGGCAGTCAACGGTTGATGGACGGGGCGGCCCACGCTTACCGTGTGGCCGCCTCGTCCGGCACGTGCATCAGTACCAGGAGCGACCGGGCGGGCACCGTCACCGTCGCACCCGCGGACAGTTCCCGACCCGACTCGCCGCGCGGGTCGGAGGTGTCCAGGACACCACGCCAGCGGCGCGCGTCGTACCTGGTGGGCAGGACGAAGTCGATGTCCTCGTAGTGCGCGTTGAAGCACAGCAGGAACGAGTCGTCCACCACTCGTTCACCGCGGGCGTCCGGCTCCTCGATGCCCTGGCCGTTGAGGAAGGCCGCGAGCGACTTACCGAAGCCGGAGTCCCAGTCGGCCTCGGTCATCTCGTCGCCGGACGGGGTGAGCCATGCGATGTCGCGGACCTGGTCGCCGCTGCGGATCGGACGCCCGCGGAAGAACCGGCGCCGCCGGAACACCGGGTGCAGCGCCCGCAGCGCGATCACTCGGCGGGTGAAGTCCACGAGGTCAGCGTTGGTCTCGGCCAGGCTCCAGTCCATCCACGACAGCTCGTCGTCCTGGCAGTACACGTTGTTGTTGCCGTGCTGGGTACGCCCCATCTCGTCGCCGTGCGCGATCATGGGAGTGCCTTGCGACAGCAGCAGGGTGGCCATGATGTTGCGGCGCTGGCGCCCACGCAGCTTGCGTACCTCCGGGTCGTCGGTCGGGCCCTCGACGCCGCAGTTCCACGACCGGTTGTGGCTCTCGCCGTCGCGGGACTCCTCGCCGTTGGCCTCGTTGTGCTTCTCGTTGTACGAGACCAGGTCGTTGAGCGTGAACCCGTCGTGCGCGGTCACGAAGTTGATCGACGCGCCGGGCCGCCGCCCGGTGTTCTCGTACAGGTCGGAACTGCCGGTGAGCCGGGATGCGAACTCGCCGAGCGTCGCGGTCTCGCCCCGCCAGTAATCGCGGACGGTGTCGCGGAACTTGCCGTTCCACTCGGTCCACAGCGGCGGGAAGTTACCCACCTGGTAGCCGCCCTCGCCCACGTCCCACGGCTCCGCGATCAGCTTCACCTGGCTCACGATGGGGTCCTGCTGCACCAGGTCGAAGAACGCCGACAGCCGGTCCACGTCGTGCAGCTCGCGGGCCAGTGTCGACGCGAGGTCGAAGCGGAAACCGTCCACGTGCATCTCGGTCACCCAGTACCGCAGCGAGTCCATGATCAGCTGCAGCGTGTGCGGATCGCGTGCGTTGAGGCTGTTCCCGGTGCCGGTGTAGTCCATGTAGTGCGCGCCGTCGCCCTCGACGAGGCGGTAGTAGGCGGCGTTGTCGATGCCGCGGAAGCAGATGGTGGGCCCCATGTGGTTGCCCTCGGCGGTGTGGTTGTACACCACGTCGAGGATCACCTCGAGGCCCGCGTCGTGGTAGGCCCGCACCATCGCCTTGAACTCCGTGACGGCCGCGCCGGCCGTGGTCACCGACGCGTACTCGTGGTGTGGGGCCAGGAACCCGAAGCTGTTGTAACCCCAGTAGTTGCGCAGGCCCCTGTCCAGCAGCGTCTGGTCCTGCATGAACTGGTGCACCGGCATCAGCTCGATGGCGGTCACCCCGAGGCTCTTGAGATGCGAGATGACCTCGGGATGAGCGAGCCCCGCGTAGGTGCCGCGGAGCGCCTCGGGGACGCGCGGGTGCAGCATCGTCATGCCCTTGACGTGCGCCTCGTAGATCACCGTCTCGTGGTACGGCCGGCGCGGTGCGCGGTCGTGCTGCCAGTCGAAGTAGGGGTTGATCACCACCGACGTCATGGTGTGGCCGAGCGAGTCCGGGTCGTGTGGCGGCGGCGCGGGTGCGTCCTCGGGAGGTTCGGACACGGCCGGCGCGTCCTCGGGCACCGCGACCGCGCTCTCGGGTGCCGACGATGCGGGGTCGCCTCCGGCGGCGGGGCCCGTCTGCGTGGACGGCTGTACGTCCGCGCTCGTCGTGTCGGTCGTATCCGCGCCCGGCGCCTGGTCGGGCGCCGCCTGCTCCGCCGGAACCCGCTCGCCCGGCGACCTCGCATCCGTCGACTGCCCGGCCGGCACCGGTTCGGCGGCGACAGCGTCGGCGGGGGCTGCGGGCACCGCGCCCTCGACCGGCTCGGGGTTGAGATACGAGAACAGCGACGGGTCACCGTCGAACCCGCCCTCGAAGGCCTTCCCGTACGGATCCACCAGCAGCTTCGTCGGGTCGCAGCGCAGCCCGGACGCGGGGTCGTACGGTCCGTGCACCCGGAACCCGTACCGCTGGCCGGGCGACACCGTGGGCAGGTACGCGTGCCACACATGCCCGTCGACCTCGGTCAGCTCGATGCGGGTCTCGGTCGTCGCGCCGTCGGCGTTCGTGTCGAGAAGGCACAGCTGCACGCGGTCGGCGATCTCGGAGAACAGGGCGAAGTTGGTGCCGGCACCGTCGTAGGCGGCGCCGAGCGGGTAGGGCGACCCCGGCCAGATGTCGTAGGACCGCGACACGGGCTCATGTACGGCGCCCGCCGGCGTCGGTACCGGCACAGCGGGCGGGGACGCCCGCTGGGCGGTCACGGGCTCGGTGGTCGCAGGCTCGGGGTTCGGCAGGGTCACAGTGGCACCCTAGTGGCGATCGAGTCGCTGCGCGGCCACGAGCGAGGGTCCCGGCAGGCCGGCGCGCCGTGCGCCGTGGCACGGCTACCCTGGCCCGTTGTGATCCGCGCGATGACTTCGGACCGGGTGTCGGCGCTCGACGCCGCGACGCTCTGGCACCCGTACGCACCGGCCCTCGCCGACGTCGAGGGCGCGATTCCGCCCCTGGTCGTCGACTCCGCCGAGGGAGTGCGGCTGCGGCTCGCGGACGGCCGCGAGGTGATCGACGGCATGAGTTCGTGGTGGGCCGCGATCCACGGTTATCGACACCCGGAGTTGGATGCCGCCGTGCGGGACCAGTTGGGGCGGATGTCACACGTGATGTTCGGCGGCCTCACGCACGCCCCCGCCGCACGCCTGGGCGAGTTGCTCGTCGACATCACGCCCGCCGGGCTCGACCGCGTGTTCCTCTGCGACTCCGGGTCGGTGGCGGTGGAGATCGCCGTCAAGACGGCGCTGCAGTATTGGCGCGCCCGCGGCGTGGCCGGCCGCAATCGGCTGCTCACCTGGCGTGGCGGCTACCACGGCGACACCTTCACGCCTATGAGCGTGTGCGACCCCGAGGGTGGGATGCACTCGCTGTGGACGGACGTCCTCGCCCGGCAGGTGTTCGCGCCCGCGCCACCGTCGCACTACGACCCGGCGTACGCCGCCGAGCTGGACCGCCTCGTCTCGGCACACCGTCACGAGCTGGCGGCGGTGATCGTCGAGCCGGTCGTGCAGGGCGCCGGGGGGATGCGGTTCCACCCCGCGCAGTACGTCGCCGATCTGCGGCGGATCTGCGACGAGCACGACGTGCTGCTGATCTGCGACGAGATCGCGACCGGCTTCGGCCGCTCCGGGACCCTGTTCGCCTGCGACGCCGCGGGCGTCACCCCGGACATCATGTGCGTCGGGAAGGCACTCACGGGCGGCTACCTCACCCTCGCCGCATCGTTGTGCACGGGTGAGGTCGCGCGCGTCGTCTCCCGGTCGGACGTCGGGGCGCTCATGCACGGGCCGACGTTCATGGGCAACCCGCTCGCGTGCGCCGTCGCCGTCGCCTCGACCGAGCTGCTCCTGTCGCGGGACTGGGCCGCCGAGGTCGCGGGGATCGGCACCGGGCTCGAGCAGGCGCTGCGACCGCTGGCCGGGGTCGACGGGGTCGCCGACGTCCGCGTGCGGGGCGCGATCGGCGTCGTGCAGCTGGACACGCCCCTCACGCCGGCGGCGCTGAGCGCAGCCACCGACGCCGCGGTGGCGTCGGGGGTGTGGCTGCGACCGTTCCGCGACCTCGTGTACGCGATGCCGCCGTACGTGTGCACCCCCGAGGACGTCGCGGCGATCGGCGCCGGGATTGACGCCGCGGTCCGCGCGGCGGTTACAGTGAGCGGGTGAACGGTGTTCAAGACCTGCGCGAGCTGAGCGCCGATGTCCGCACCGACGCCCTCGGCTGGCTGGACGGGTATGCGGCCGACCGTCGCGCCGCCGGCCTGCGCCGCTCGCTCGTCCCACGTGCCGCCGCCGACACCGCGCTCGACCTCGCCTCCAACGACTACCTCGGCCTGTCGCGGGACCCGCGCGTGATCGAGGCCGCGGTCGACGCGGTGCGCACCTGGGGCGCCGGTGCCACCGGATCGCGCCTGGTCACCGGTACCACCGAGCTGCACGAGGCGTTCGAGAACCGGATCGCGCGGTTCGTCGGACAGCCGGCCGCGCTGTGCTTCAGCTCCGGCTACCTCGCCAACATCGGGGCGGTCACCGCCCTCGCGGGCCGCGGGGACCTGGTGGTGTCCGACGGTGGCTCGCACGCCTCCCTGGTCGACGCCTGCCGGCTGTCGCGGGCCCGCGTCGTCGTCACCCCGCGCGGCGACCACGCCGCCGTCGCCGCCGCG
>NZ_BAABFR010000137.1:0-10106 GCF_039541155.1 Tsukamurella soli | reverse complement strand
CTTGTCGCGGCGCGTGCCGCCGCCGAGGTGCTCGACCGCCGGGCCGCCGCGGCGCGCCCGGTCCCACATGTCCCGCCGGGCTGGCGCAACGTCGGGCGGCCCACGTACACCCGGGAGTTCCACGCAGGTGCCGACGTCGCCGTGACCCCCGACGGTGACGTCACCGTCGCCGGCGTCGCCGAGCGCGCGGGCGGCGCCCACACCGTCGCGGTGGAGCGGGGCGGGATCCGGCACACCGTCGCCGTCACGCTGTACGACGGTGACGCCACCGTCGCCGAGGTCGATACGGCCCGTGGCGGTCTCGCGCTCACCTTGGTGAACCGGCTGCCGTCCGGCGCCCCCGCCGCCGCATCCGGATCGATGCTCGCGCCCATGCCGGGCGTGATCACGCGGATCGGCGCGGTCCCCGGTGACACGGTCACCGCCGGCCAGCCGGTGCTGTGGATGGAGGCCATGAAGATGGAACACGCCATCAACGCCCCGGCCGACGGCACCATCGCCGCGGTCTCGGTCGCGGTGGGACAGAACATCGACGCCGGCGCAGTGGTCGCCGTACTGGAGAACGAGGAGCAGGCATGAGCATCAGCATGGACGTCATCGAGTCCGACGAGCGGATAGCGCTGCGGCAGACCGTCGCCGACCTCGGGAAGCGGTTCGGCCCCGAGTACATCCGCGAGAAGGTGCGCGCCGGTGAGGGCCCGACGGAGCTCTGGCGCGCGGCCGGTGACCTCGGTCTGATCGGCGTGAACATCGCCGAGGAGTTCGGCGGCGGCGGCGCCGGGATGTACGAGCTCGGCATCGTCGGCGAGGAACTGGCCGCGGCCGGCGCCCCGCTGCTGATGCTGGTGGTGTCCCCCGCGATCAACGGCACCATCATCAGCCGCTTCGGCACGGACGAGCAGAAGCAGCGCTGGCTGCCGGGCATCGCCAGCGGCGAGACCATCGCCGTGTTCGCCATCACCGAGCCCGACGCCGGCTCCAACAGCCACCGCATCACCACCACCGCCCGGCGGGACGGATCCGACTGGATCATCAGCGGACAGAAGACGTTCATCTCCGGCGTCGAGCTCGCCGACGTGATCCTGGTGGTGTCCCGCACCGAGGACGCGAAGACCGGGAAGCTGCGCCCCGCGCTGTTCCTCATGCCCACCGACTCGCCCGGCCTGCAGCGCACCAAGATCGAGATGGAGGTGGGGCTGCCGGAGTCGCAGTGGCAGCTGTTCTTCGACGACGTGCGGCTGCCCGCCGAGGCCCTGGTGGGCGAGCCGGATGCGGCCATCGCGCAGCTGTTCGCCGGCCTCAATCCCGAGCGCATCATGGCCGCGGCCGGCGGCGTCGGCTCCGCGCGGTACGCACTCGGCCGCGCCGTCGACTATGCCAAGAGCCGCACGGTGTTCCGCACCCCGATCGGCGCGCACCAGGCGATCGCGCATCCGCTCGCGGAGCTCAAGGTGGAGACCGAGCTGGCCAAGCTGATGCTGCAGAAGGCCGCCACGCTGTACGACGCCGGCCAGGAGTTCGCCGCCGCCGAGGCCGCCAACATGGCGAAGTACGCGGGCGGCGAGGCCGGGGCGAAGACCGTCGACCGAGCCATTCACACGCTCGGCGGCAACGGCCTGACCACCGAGTACGGGCTCGCCCAGATGCTGGTGGCCTCGCGCCTGTTCCGGATCGCGCCGGTGAGCCGGGAGATGGTCCTCAACTTCATCGCCGAGCACTCGCTCGGCCTCCCGAAGAGCTACTGAGGTACACCCGATGACCGACTCCACCGACCCCTACGTCCGGTACGAGAACCGGGATGGCGCCGCCTACGTCATCCTCGACAGCCCGCACAACCGCAACGCCATCTCGTCGCGGCTGGTCGCCGAACTCGCGGAGAACCTGGGGCGCGCCGCCGGCGACGCGGACGCGCGGGCCGTGGTACTCACGCACACCGGCGGAACATTCTGCGCGGGGGCCGATCTCAAGGAGGCTGCCGCCGCCGGTAACGCGGACCCCGACTTCCGCTCACGGCAGATGGTCGACGCGATGCGGTCCATCATCACCTGCCCCAAGCCGGTGATCGCCCGCATCGACGGCCACGTTCGGGCCGGCGGGTTCGGGCTGATGGGCTCGTGCGACACCGTCTTCGCCTCGGGTAGGGCGAGTTTCGCGCTCACCGAGGCGCGGCTCGGGCTGGCTCCGGCGATCGTGTCGCTCGTGGTGCTGCCGCACATCGGCACCCGGGTGGCAGCGGACATGCTGCTCACAGGGCGCACGTACGGCCCGGCGGAGGCGGCGCGGGTCGGCCTGATCTCCGGGGCCCCCGAGGATCTCGACGGTGCGGTCGCCGCCCACCTGCAGGCGCTCCGGCTGTGCTCCCCGCAGGGCCTGCGGGAGACGAAGCAGTTGCTGTGGCACGATGTGCTGCAGCGATTCGACACCCGCGCGGGTGATCTGGCGGCGCAGTCGGCCCGGTTGTTCGGGTCGGACGAGGCGCGCGAGGGGCTGACCGCGTTCATCTCCAAGCGGCAGCCCGCCTGGGCGCAGTGACCGGCACGCGATAGATACGGCAGCAGCGATGATCGGAAGGGGGCCCAGGATGCCCGAACGATCGCGCGTCCGTGCGCCGCAACAGGATCGCAGCCGCATCACCCGCCAGCTGCTGCTGGAGACCACGATCGACTCGCTCGCAGCGCAGGGGTGGGTCGCCACCACCGTCGGCAGCGTCGCACGCCAGGCGGGCGTCAGCCGCGGCGCGGCCCAGCACCACTTCCCCACCCGTGAGGACCTGATCACCGGCGCGCTCGAGTACATGGGCGAGAAGCGCCTCATCCAGGCCCGGGAGGCCGCCGGAGCGGTGCCGGACGGTACCGATCGTCCGTACGCGGTGGCGCGCCTGATCGTCGACTTCTACACCGACGAACTGTTCAAGGCGGCGCTGCACGTGTGGACGGCGGCCGCCAGCGACGAGGAGCTGCGGGCCCGAGTGCTCCCGTTCGAGAACCGCTTCTCCCGTGAGGTGTTCGGCATCGCGATGGGTCTGCTCGGCGCCGACCGCGAGGACTCCGACGCCCGCCGCGCCGTGCAGGCGACCCTGGACCTGGCGCGCGGGCTCGGCCTGGCCGACCTGCTGTCCGACGACTCGGCACGGCGCGAACAGGTCGTTGAGTTCTGGGGCCGCCAGCTCGCGGCGCTCGCCCCGGCGGCCCCCTGAGTCACTCGCCCCGCGGCAGTCCCGGGAGCAGCCGCTCGGCGTTGAGGTGGGCGATCTTGGCCTTGTCGAGTTCCGACAGCGGGGCGGATTCGATGAAGTCCCAGCCCGCGGTCCGTCCCGCGCTGTACGGGTAGTCGACGGAGTACAGGATGCGGTCGGCGCCGAACGTACTCAGTGCCAACAGCAGCGGCGGGACGGTCTCGAGCCCGGCCGGGGTGATGTACACGTGCTCTTGGAGGTACGTACCCACGGGCTTCGCCAGATGCGATGACACTCCGCTCATCACCTGGTCGATGCGCCCCAGGTAGTACGGGATCAGCTCGCCCCAGTGACCGAGGATGATCTGCAACTCGGGGTGCCGATCGAACGCGCCGGTCAGGACGAGACGCAAGGCGTGCACGGCCGCGTCCACATGCCAGCCCCAACCTGCTGTCGCGAAGAGTTGCTCGACGAGCGGGCTCCGCTCGCCGACGCCGAGGTCCGAGTAATACGCCGCTCGCACAGGCGCCGGAGGCTCGCCCGGATGCAGGTACAGCGGCACCCCGAGCTCGGCCGCCGCTGCCAGGATCGGATCGAACTCGGGGCGGTCGAGGTAACGGCCGCCGGTGTGGCCGTGCACCATGGCGCCACAGAACCCGAGTTCGCCGACGCACCGGGCCAGCTCATCGGCGGCTTCGTCGGGTGCGGGCGTCGGCAGGGTCGCAAAGGCCGCGAACCGGTCGGGGTGACGAGCGACGGCGCCGGCGACGGTGTCGTTGATGTGTCGCGTCAACTCGGTCGCCTGATCCGGGGCGAGCCGCTGGGCACCGGGCCCGCTGTGCGAGAGCACCTGCACGTCGATACCGTACGTGTCCATGAACGCGATCCGGCGATCCTCGAGGTCCGCCAGGTCGGCGGCGAGCTCGTCCCGTCGCACGGACAGCAGATCGAAGCCCGAACGCAGGTCGGGAGGGAGGTCCCGGTTGGCGGCGGCGACCTCGGGCAGGACGAGATGCTCTTCCAGTGCGATCACCCGCATCCGTCGAGGCTAGCCTGGCGGCGCCCCGGAGGGGAGACCCCGGGTCGGTGGCCTCCCGCGTCACGCCGAGGATCGCCCCCTTCGCGCGGAGCAGACCGTACCGGTCACGCTTTGTCGAGATACCCCAACCTGTCGCCGCCGAGGATCACCGCGTTGATCTCCCGTAGCTCGGGGTGCCCCGACAGGTCCGAGTCCTCGGCGGTCACCATGACGGCGTATCCGCGTGCCGCCTCCAACACGTCACCGTCGCGCGCCAGGTCGAGGCAGCTCAGGCGGCGCGCCATCCCGGACTGGTCGACGCCGAGGATGTCCCCGAACCCGCGGTACTCCAGGTCGAGCTGAGCGAGCTCGAAACCGTCGAGGGTGGCGGCGACCGCCTGCAGCCGCTCGATCGTGCGCGCCGACTCGGTGGCCGTCTCGAGCAGACATAGGCCGGGCAGCCCACCTCGGCCGACGCGGCCGCGCAGCTGGTGCAACTGACTGATCCCGAACCGATCGGCGTCCATCACCAACATCGTGGTGGCGTTGGCCACGTCGACACCGACCTCGATCACCGTGGTCGACACCAGGATGTCGATCTCTCCGGCCGCGAAATCCGCCATCGTCGCGGCCTTCTCGTCCGCAGGCAGCCGGCCGTGCAGCAGCCCCACGCGGCGGCGCCCCAGCGGCCCGGAGGTGATCTCCTCGTACATCTGCAGTGCCGACGCCGTATCGGGCTTGGTGGCACGCTCGTCCTCCGAGCCGCTCTTCCCCGACCCGCTCTTCCCCGACCCGCTCGTCCCCGACCCGCTCGTCGCGGCCCCGCGAACCGGCGCGTCCACGACGTCGAACGAATAGTCGGCGTCGGTGAATTCCCCGTCGCCGCCGGGCTTCTCGTCGTCGAGCCCGATGCGAGGGCACACCACGTACACCTGGCGGCCGCGGCCCACCTCCTCATCGACGCGGCTCCACATCCGCGCGACCCACGCCTGATTGTCCGCCGGCACCACCGACGTCTGGATCGCCTGCCGCCCGCGGGGCAGCTCGGACAGCACGGACGTCTCCATGTCTCCGAACTGCGTGAGCGCGATCGTGCGCGGGATCGGGGTCGCCGTCATCACCAGCAGGTGGGGCGTGGCACCGTCCCGCCCGCGGCGGCGCAACCGGTCGCGTTGCTCCACGCCGAACCGATGCTGCTCGTCCACCACGACGAGCCCGAGATCGAAGTAGTCGACGGTGTCCTCGAGCAGCGCGTGGGTGCCGATCACGATCCCGGCCTCCCCGGTCACGATCTGCAACAGCGCCTCCCGCCGCGCCTTGGTGCCCATCGAGCCGGTCAGCAGGGTGACCGTCGTCGCCCGCTCGGCGGCGCCCAGCTGCCCGGCCATCGCCAAGGGTCCCAGCATCTTCCGGATCGAGAGCAGGTGCTGCGTCGCGAGCACCTCGGTGGGCGCGAGCAGCACCGCCTGCCGCCCGACATCGACGGCACGCAGCATCGCGAGCAGCGCGACCAGGGTCTTGCCCGAGCCGACCTCGCCCTGCAGCAGCCGCGTCATCGGGCGCTTGCGCTCCAGGTCGCCGGTGATCTCGGCGAGCACGGCCTCCTGACCGCCGGTGAGAGTGAACGGGAGCCGGTCTCGCAGCTCCTGCTCGAGCATGCCGTCGCCGCCCGTCAGCGGAGGCGCGGCCGCAGTGGCCTCGCTCTGCGCGCGCTGCGCGAGGACCGTCTGGATCGCGATCGCCTCGTCGAAGGCGATCCGCCGCCGCGCAGCTGCAGCGTCCGCGCGGTGCTCCGGCTGGTGCACGACGCGCACCGCCCGGTCAAGCTCCATCAGCCCGTGTGCGGCGAGAAACGCCACGTCGAGCGACTCCGGTACAGGCGCAAGACGATCCAGCGCATCGGCGACGAGCGACATGGTGGTCCAGGTGGGCATGTGCTTGGTCGCGTGATAGATCGGGATCAGCGGGTGCATCAGCAGCTCGAGCCGCGTGTGCAGCAACCTGCCGGCCCCACTACTGCTCTTGCGCCCCTTGCCCTTCCCCGGTGTCTTCGCGGCGCCGCCGGTAGCCGACGCTCCGTCCAGTGCCGCGAGCGTCTCTCGCATCGCCTCGGCGGGGCTGAGCGTCTCGTCGGGGACCAGCAGCCAGTCGGGGTGGGTCAGCTGCAGGTTGCCCCGGAACTCACCGAGGCGCCCCGACAGCAGCACACGCCGCCCGGGGATCATCACCCGGTCCATGGCCGCGAAGAAGGTGACGTCGTACTGACGGACCTTGTTGCTCACCGTCATCTTGAAGATCCGCGCGGGCCCACGGCGCTTGACGTTGCTCTTCCGGAAGTCGGTCGGCACCACCCGGACGATCGTGCCCAGCACCACCACGTCGTCGCCGATCCGCGGCATGGTTGCGCGCGTACCCTCGTCGGCCCGAAGTCCGCCCTCGTACCGGAACGGGAAGTGCCGCACCAGATCCCCGACGGTGACCACCCCCAGCTCAGCGGTCGCCTGCTCGGCGCGCTCGGAGCCGAACGCGTCGACCAGGGTGGTGTCCAGGGTGATCGGCGGACCGACGTGGCCGCCCTGCCCGGCGCCCAGCGCTGTCATTCCACTCCGATCTCCATCACGGAGCCCGTCTGCCCCCCGCGATAGGCGACCACCTCCACCTCGAAGCGGTCGCGGCGCAGCGCGGCCCGCACCCGGTCCGCGAAGTCACCGTCGGCGGACTCGCCGAGCAGCACCGTCACCATGTCGCCGCCGGTCGCCAGCAGCAGGTCGGCCAGCGCCTCGCCCGCCGAGTACTGGTCCTGCTCGAGCACCACCACCTCGCCGCCGACCATGCCGAGGTAGTCGCCGGGGCCGCACGGGCCGAGGATCGTGAGCGCATCCTCGTCGACGGCGATCACCGAGCCACAGCGCGCGTAGGCGGCGGCCTCCGCCATCGAGAACGTGTCGTCGGCGACCGGGCCCGCCGGGTCGTGCACGGCCAGCGACGCGAGCGCCTGCACCATCGACGACGTGGGCAGCAGCGTCACGAGCACGCCCGACTCCCGCGAGCGCGCGGCCACGGCGAGCAGCTCCGGCGTGGGCAGCGCGCCGTTGGGCATCAGCAGCACCTCGCGCCCGGAGTACGGGTGCAGCGCCGCCAGCAACTCCGCGTGAGTGATGCCGCCGTCGCAGCGCACGACCTGTGCACCTGCCCCCGCGAAGAGCTCCGCGGCGCCGTCGCCGGACACCAGCGCCACCAGTTCGCGGGGCGCGTCCAGCAGCGCCTTGAGTGGCACCTGCCCGGCCGCGTCCTGCAGCACGTTGACGGCGATGCTGCGGAGCGCGCCGTGGCTGAGGCCGGCCTGGATCGCCCGACCCGGCTCGGTGGTGTGCGTGTGCACGGACCACGTCGCGGTGGGTTCCGGGGCCGCGTCGGCGACCACCACCACGGACTCGCCGAACGATTGCAGGTCGTCGCGCAGGCGGTCGGCCGCGGCCGCGCCGGCGTCGGGCAGCAGGTACATCACCTCGTACTCGGCGTGGGGGCCGCGCGGGGGCGTTCCGCGATCCGGATGCGCGGCGCCCGCCGACGGTGCCGGGCCGTGCCGGTCCAGCCTCGCCCGGTCGAACCTGGGGCGCTCCGGTGCAGCGCCGGAGGTGATGTCGACCAGCGCGTCGAGCAGCACCAGCAGGCCGCGCCCGCCGGCGTCCACCACCCCGAAGCGGGCGTTGTCCACGAGCTGGTCCCTCGTGCGCAACAGCGCCTCGAACGCCGCTTCCGCGGCCGCACGAGCGGCCGCGGGCAGCCCGACCGGCACCGTCGACCGCCCGGCGGCGCATGCCGCGGCGCGCAGCACCGACAGGATGGTGCCCTCGACCGGGTCCGCGACGGACTGGGTGACCAGCCGCACGGCCGCGTCCAGGCCGGCCGAGAACCCCGCCGCGTCCAGCCCGCCGTCGTCGCTCAGGTGGTCGGCCAGGCCGCGCATCACCTGCGACACGATGACGCCGGAGTTGCCGCGCGCGCCCGAGACCGCGCCCGACACCGTCGCACCCGCGACGTCGACCGGCGCGTCACCCGCCTCGCGCTGGGCCCGCATGGCCGCGGTAGCCGCCGCACGCACCGTGACCAGCATGTTGGTGCCCGTGTCCGCGTCCGCGACGGGGAACACGTTGAGGCCGTTGATCTCGTCCACCGCGCGTTCCAGGGCGCGCGTACCAGCGATCAGCCACGCGATCACGCCTGCAGCGTCGAGCCGGGCCTGATCGGCGGCCGGCCCTGCGGCCGCCGACGTATCGCCTGCCTCGGCAGTCATGGCACCTCCGGGATGTCGCGTGGAAACCGACCTTCAGACTAATGGGGCGCCCCGACAGGTTCGGTCGCGGCGACGAACGAACAGATGTCCCCGCTCCCCGGCCCACGGGTTTGGCAACCGAACCGGGCGCCCGCTATGCTGGCACGGTTGCCTCGCGCCCTGCGCGGGTGCCTACGCACGCTGTAAACCTATTATGAGGAGTTCACGACATGGCTGCCGTCTGCGACGTCTGTGCCAAGGGCCCCGGCTTCGGTAAGTCGGTGTCGCACTCTCATCGGCGTACCAACCGCCGGTGGAACCCGAACATCCAGACCGTCCGCGCACAGGTCGCGCCGGGTCAGACCAAGCGGCTCAACGTGTGCACCTCGTGCATCAAGGCCGGCAAGGTGGTGCGCGGCTGACACCGCACACCTCGATCAGGCCCGCGACGATCCGTCGCGGGCCTTTTCTGTGCTCACTCCGGCTCGGGTCACAGGCCCACCGTCCCACCCCGTCGCACCGGCTCCGCATGCACATGCGTGCAGGGCGACATCTCCATCTGGGAGGAACGTGGCCGTGTGGGATCCACCACGGCCCGTCGCACCGCGATGAGCTCCGCCGCGATGGACACGGCGATCTCCGCGGGTCCGACGGATCCGATCGGCACGCCGACCGGTGACCGCAGTCGCGCGACGGTCTCCTCGGGCACGCCCTCGGTGAGCAGCGCGGCACGCAGCCGGTCCGCGGTCCGGCGCGACCCGAGGGCGCCGACGAAGCCCGCGCCGCCGGCCAGGGCGTGGCGCAGCACCGCGACATCGAACCGGTCGTCGTGCGTGAGCACCACGACCGCGTCCGCGGGACCCAGTGCCGCCGAGCGAAGTTCGCGATCCGGCCAGGCCCGTACGACCGCATCGGCACCGGGTACCCGCGCCGGGTCGGCGAACACCGGCCGCGGGTCGATCACCACCGTGGAGTAGCCGAGCGGCCCCGCGATCCGGGCGAGCCGGGCCGCCACCGTGGTCGCTCCCACCAGGTACAACCGAGGCGGCGCCGCCGGGTGACCCGCGCGCGCCGCGATCGCGTCGAGCGTGGCGAGCACGCCCGAGTGGGTGGGGAACCGCTCCACCGCGATCTCGACCACGCCGCCGCAGGTCAGGACCGACGCGAGCGGCGAGCCGTCGGGGCCGTACCTGCGCAGCACGTCCCCGCCGTCGGCCAGCACGTCCAGGGCCGCGAGGTAGACGTCGGCGTCGATGCACCCGTTGGACACGCTCCCGACGGCCACGCCCGCACCGGCGACCAGCATCTGCTCCCCCACCGGCACGGGCGCCGAACCGATCACCGCCGTGACCGTCGCCACCGCCACCGGCGCGCCGCCCGCGCCGGCGACGGCCTCTGCGAAGCCCTCGGGCAGGGCGGCGTGCGTCACGCGGGCACCCCCGGACGGTCGATGTCGATACCCGTCGCGAGGTCGCCGCACTCCACCTCGATCCCGTCGGTGACGTGCGGCCACACGCCGCGATCGCCGGTCAGCACCCGGAGCAGGCGCGCCCGGTGCCGCGCGGCGAGATACACGGGGTGCCCGGGGCGTCCGCCGTACACGGCTCGGGCCGCGCCGGACGGTGCCGCGCGGCCCG
>NZ_BAABFR010000136.1:0-10108 GCF_039541155.1 Tsukamurella soli | reverse complement strand
GAGGCGGGCGCGCGGATCGCCGCCCCGGGCTCACCGGGGGCGCAGATCCCCGTGCAACTCCTGCCGCGCGCGACGGAGTTGGACGCGCCGCTGCTGCTGGCCGGCGGCGTGCAGCCGGTGGGCGACGGCGAGGTGGTCGTGTTCAAACCGCGGTGGTCGGCGTTCCATCGCACCCCGCTCGCCGGGCATCTCGCCGCTGCGGGGGTGACGACGGTGACGGTCGCCGGCTGTAACCTGCCGAACTGCCCGCGCGCCACCCTGTTCGACGCATCGGAGCGCGACCTGCGCGCGGTGTTGGTCACCGACGCGACGTCCCAGGTGATCGACGCTCGGCTCGACGACCTCACGCTCATCGGCGTGCAACTCGCCACCGTCGCGGAGGTCGAGCGGGCGCTCACCGGGGTGCACGTCGGGCGGTGAGCCGGGCGTCACACGGGTGGAGACCTCGCCATACCAGGCGTCGCGACCGACGATTCAGACCGCGGTCGGGGTGCGGATACAGCTGATGTGCCCGTCCGGGTCGGCGACGACGACGGGTCGCTCACCCCGGGGCTGGTCGGCCGACGGCTCGAGCGGGCCCCTCTCACAGCCGCCCCGGCCCGGCGGTGAGGGTGATTTCACGGCCGCGACACTGCGTGCAGCGGGGGAGCAACATGCCGTCCCTACGTTCGGACTCGACACCGAACCGTGAAACCCGAGGAACGGAGCACCCGTGGCGCGCTCGCACACGATCACAGGATGGAACCCGGAGGACCGGGTCGCGTGGGACGCCGGAGGCGAACGGATCGCGCGCCGCAACCTGGTCTGGTCGGTGGCCGCGGAGCATGTGGGCTTCTCGGTGTGGTCGCTGTGGTCGGTGATGGTCCTGTTCATGCCGGAGGGCGTGTACCACCTGAACGCCGGCGACAAGTTCCTGATCGCCGCGACAGCGACGCTGGTGGGCTCGGTGTTGCGGCTGCCGTACACCATGGCCACGGCGCGTTTCGGCGGACGCAACTGGACCTTCTTCTCCGCCTGTGTGCTCATCGTGCCCGTGCTGGCCACCGTCGTGCTCCTCGCGAATCCCGGTCGGCCTCTGTGGATCTACCTCCTGTGCGCGGCACTCACCGGCCTGGGCGGCGGCAACTTCGCGTCGTCGATGACCAACATCAACGCCTTCTTCCCCCAGCGTCTCAAGGGTTGGGCCCTGGGCATGAACGCGGGTGGCGGCAACATCGGCGTCCCGGCCGTGCAACTCGTGGGCCTCCTGGTGATCGCCGTCGCCGGGAACCGCCAGCCGTGGTGGGTCTGCGCCGTCTACGTCGTCGCACTCGTGCTCGCCGCGGCCGGCGCGTCGCGCTTCATGGACAACCTCGACATCGTCTCGGTCGATACGGCGTCGATGCGCGCCGCCCTGCGGCACCGGCACACCTGGCTCGTGAGCCTGCTCTACATCGGCACCTTCGGCTCGTTCATCGGCTTCTCGTTCGCGTTCGGCCAGGTCCTGCAGATCTCCTTCCAGTCGGGCGGCCAGAACGCCGCACAGGCGTCGCTGCACGCCGCGCAGATCGCCTTCGTCGGACCACTTCTCGGCTCACTGGCCCGGGTCTACGGCGGCAGGTTCGCCGACCGGATCGGCGGCGGCCGCGTGACGCTCGCGGCGTTCGGCGGGATGATCGCCGGGGCCGGCATCCTGGCGGTCACCGCCACCGTCGCCGGCCGTGACACCACCGGTACCGCGATGGCGCTCTACGTGGTCGGATTCGTGCTGCTGTTCGTGCTCAGCGGCATCGGCAACGGTTCGGTGTACAAGATGATCCCGTCGATCTTCGAGGCCGCCTCGCGATCGCTGAACGCCGATGCTCAGACCCGCGCGAACTACTCGCGTGCCATGTCCGGCGCCGTGATCGGTATCGCCGGCGCCATCGGTGGCCTCGGCGGCGTCGCGATCAATCTGGTGCTCCGCGCGTCGTACCTGGCGAACGGCACCGCCACCGTCGCCTTCTGGGCGTTCGGTGCCTTCTACGTGATCGCGGCCGCGGTGACCTGGCAGGTGTACGTGCGGTTGCCGCACGGCGTGACCGCCGATGCGCACACACTGGCGCCCGCGCGTGCCTGAGCGCTCGACTACCATGGATCGACGGTCGGCCGCGGCAGCCCCGCGCCACGCCGTCTGTCCGCACTCGATCGAAAGCGACGGTATGACCAGCCCCGATGCGCGTTCGCTCACGGGCTTCACCGTGGCCATCACCGCCAGCCGGCGGGCCGACGAGTTCGCTGCCATCCTGCGCAGACGCGGCGCCGAGGTGGTGACGGCGGCCGCGATCAGCATGGTCCCGCTGGCCGACGACCGTCGCCTTCACGAGGTCACGGACGCCCTGGTCGACGCGCCGCCGGATCTGCTGATCGCGACGACGGGGATCGGCTTCCGCGGGTGGATCGAGGCCGCCGAGGGCTGGGGCGTCGCAGAGTCGTTGCTGGCCTCGCTCGGCGGCGCGCGCGTGATCTCCCGAGGACCGAAGGCGACGGGTGCGCTGCGGGCCGCCGGTCTGCGGGAGGAGTGGTCGCCTGTGTCCGAGTCGTCCGAGGAGGTGCTCTCGCACCTCACGCGGGACGATCTCGACGGCCGGCGCGTCGCCGTGCAGTTGCACGGCGCGGTCGACGACTGGGATCCCGTGCCCGGCTTCATCGACGCACTCACCGAGCGGGGCGCCACAGTCGTGCCGGTGCCCGTCTACCGGTGGGAGCCACCCACCGACTTGGCCGCGCTGGACGCACTGATCGAGCGGGTGGCGCTCGGCGGCGTCGACGCGGTCACCTTCACCTCTGCCCCCGCGGCCGCGTCGTTCCTTATGCGCACCGACGAGCTGCGCCTGACGGACTCCGTGCGATGTGTGCTCGACGGGACGGTGACGACCTTCTGCGTGGGTCCCGTGACGGCGCGGCCGCTCGAGCGGATCGGCGTGACATCGGTGATGCCCGAGCGGATGCGGCTCGGGGCGCTGGCCCGGATCATCGCCGACGAACTGCCCCGGCGCAGCCCCGATCTCGACGTCGCAGGGCACACGCTCGGTATGCGTGCGGCGTGCGCCGTGGTCGACGGTGAGATCCGCGACCTGTCGCCGAACTCCCTGACCCTACTGAAGCTCCTCGCCCGCGAGCCCGGCGCCGTCGTCGCCCGCGACGTGCTGCTCGAGTCGCTGGGTGGCGACGACCCGCACGTGGTCGAGGCGGCCGTCGCGCGGCTCCGGTCTGCGCTCGGCGCAAAGGAACTCATCGCGACCGCCGTGAAGCGAGGCTATCGTCTGGCGGTCGACTACATGCCCGACGACCCGGGAACGGAGCGCCCATGACCACCCTCCTCGTTGCCCACGGCACCCGGAACCCGCACGGCGTCACCATGATCGGCGACCTCGCTGCGGCGATGGCCGGAGCTCTGGACGAGTCGGTGCGGGTGGCGTTCGTCGACGTCCTCGGCCCCACCCCCGAGGAGGTGTTGCGGTCGCTCGCGCAGGACGAGCGCAGCGACCGCGGGCTGGGCGCTGTCGAACCCACGATCGTGATCCCCGCGTTCCTGTCCAGCGGCTTCCACGTCCGCGTGGACGTCCCGGCGCATGTGGCCGCGTCCGGCCACCCGCATACCACGGTGACCCGGGCACTCGGTCCGTCACCCGACCTGGCGCGCGCGATGCTCGATCGGCTTCTCGAATCCGGTTGGCGGCCAGGTGATCACGTGGTCCTCGCCGCCGCGGGAACACGTGACCCGCAGGCACAGGGCGAGGTCCGTGCCGCCGCTGCGATGCTGTCGGCGCTGGTCGGCCACCGGGTGTCGATCGCCTTCGCGGCCCCATGCCGGGACGGCTCCGGGTACCCCGCCGTCGCCGACGCGGTCGCGCGGGCCCGCCGGTCCGGCGCTCGCAGGGTCGCGGTCGCGTCGTATCTGTTGGCGGACGGACTGTTCCAGGAGCGGCTCGGGCGGGCGGGTGGCGACGCGGTCGCCGCGCCGCTGGGCCTGCACCCCGCGGTGGTCCGCCTCGCGGTCCGGCGCCGTCGGCACGCTCTGCTCGCCGCGCCCGCGAGTGTCGGACCCCGGGCTTGACCTTCGAGCCACCTGAGGCCCCACGATGAAGCGGTGACCGACACCAGACTCTCCATCAGCGTGTTCGCGCGGCGCACCGGCCTCACCCCGAGCGCGCTCCGGTTCTACGGCGACTCGGGCCTCCTGCCGCCGGCCGAGGTCGACCCGTCCACGGGGTACCGACTGTACGACACCGCGCAGATCGCCCGGGGCGACCTCGTGCGGCGGCTGCGCGCGATCGACCTGCCTCTGGGCGATGTCCGCCGCGTCCTCGAGACCGGGCCGGACGAGGCGGCGGCGGTGATCGACGCGCACCTCGCGACGGTCCGCGACGGCGCCGGAGCGGCGGAGCGGCTCGGCGCCGAGATCAAGGCGGGACTCGGTGCCGCCGAGGACGTCCCGCTGGCACGGCTGCGCGGACCGGTGCTGGCGGCCGCGATCGATGCGGTGGCCACCGCCACCGGCAGCGACCCCCAGGTCCCGATCCTGTCCGGGCTGTCGGTCGAGGTCACCGGCAGCGGGGTCACACTCACGGCGTCGGACCGCTACCGGCTCACGACCCGGACCCTCGCCGGCCCCACGGATCGTGAGTGGT
Source organism: Tsukamurella soli (assembly GCF_039541155.1). NCBI lineage: Bacteria > Bacillati > Actinomycetota > Actinomycetes > Mycobacteriales > Tsukamurellaceae > Tsukamurella > Tsukamurella soli. The sequence continues at coordinate 5,456 of NZ_BAABFR010000136.1, read as the reverse complement.
CCGGCGTGGTCGACGGTGACGCGCTGCGGCTGGTCGCGCCCGCTGTCCGCCGGGACCACGACGTCGAGGTGCGCCTCGCCGGCCGCTCCCTTCGGATCGGGGCTTCGGTCTGCCCGCTGCTCGACGGCGACTTCCCCGACTACCGCACGATGCTCGACCGACTGCCGGCCGTCGCGACCCGCGTCGTCGCCCGTGCCCGGGACCTCGTCGCTGCGTTGGAATCGCAGTCCGCGCAGGAGCTCTCGTTCACGGCATCGGCGGGGGTCGTCACCGTCGGCGAGCACGCCGTGGCGGCCGATGTCGAGGGACCCGACTGGGCGTCGATATTCGACGCCACCATGCTCTATCCGGCGCTGGCGACCGCCGTGGGGCCCGATGTGATGCTGGACCTGCGTCTCGGCCCGGCACCCGTCACCGTTCGGTCCGCGGACGACGGTGCCCTCACGACCCTGGTGATGCCGCTCGCGCCCGCGCGCTGACCGCGTCGACGGCGAGGCCCACGGCGAAGTCGAACTCCTCGGCGCCGTCGAACCGCGCGAGATGCGATGCGGCGGCGGCAACCTCGGGTAGGCCCGACGCCTCGAGAGCGGCGGTCCGCTGCGCGATCGCGGCGGGATCGCTGCTGCCGTAGGTGGGGCCCGCGTCCACCTCGCGCAGCAGTAGCCCGATCAGCGTGCCCAGCAGTACGCGGAGTAGGTGGGTCGCCTCGTCCGGCGGGAAGCCGGCCGCGCGCAGCACGCTCAGGGTGGCCTGCGTCGGCGCCAGCCCCTCGAGCGAGGAGAGCTGGCGCGTCAGCACGAGCGAGGCCGCGTGCGGGTGCACCAGCGCCCGGTCCCGAAACGCGTGCGCGATGGCGCGTAGGTCCGCCCGGAGATCGCCGGTGGCAGTGGGGATCTCGATCGATCCGAGGAGGCGCTCGGCGAGCGCGTCCAACACGTCGTCGAGATCCGCGACGTGGTTGTAGAGGCTCTTCGGGTCCACCCCTAGTGTGCGGGCGACCGCGCGCATACCGACGGCGCCGACGCCGCCCTTGTCGATCACCGCCAGCGCGGCGTCCACGACGGCGTCGCGGGTCAAGGTCGTGCTGCCGCGCGGAGGGCGGCCGCGCTTCACGGCGGGGTTGCTCACGTCTCCATACTGCCGTGAGTCGTTGCATGAATCCACGGTGTGGGTATAACTTATTACCCACACCGTGGATTTAAGGAGAGTCATGACCGAGCGATTCCACCTCCCGCCCGAGGACGTCCTGCGTGCACGGGAGAAGCTGGTGCTCGACCACTTCCACGACGAGGTCGCGCAGGACTGGGACGCGACGCTCGCGACGTTCCCGCACCCGCACTACGAGCTGATCGCGTCGATGACGGTGCACGACGGCGGCGACGAGGTGCGCGGCTACTACCGTGACACCCGTGTCGCGTTCCCCGACCAGGACCACGAGCTCATCGCGTTGCGCCACAGCCACGACGCAGTGATCGTCGAGTTCTGGCTCCGGGGAACACATCTCGGGCCCCTCGGCGGTATTCCGGCGACCGGCTCGAAGCACCGTACCCGGATGACCGCGTACTTCGTGTTCGACGAGAACGAGAACCTGGCGACCGAACGCATCTACTTCGACCAGCTGACGGTGCTCGAGCAACTGCTCCGCGGCATCGACAAGCGCAGCCCACAGGGGCTGCTCACCGTCGCCCGTAGCGTGCTCGGCGCGCTCGGCGAGGCCGGCGGCGACCCCGATCCGCGGCTGCTTGCGACCACCCCACCCGACCTCGACCACTGACCCGAGTGGACGCGGGCGACCGGTGGATCCTGCACGTAGGCGATGCGTTCCACCACCACGCCCACGACCGGACGCTGCTGGCCCGGCCCGCGCGGCTGCGGCCGGCTGACGGCGACACACGTCGGCTCGCACCACAACCGAGAGCCGGTACGCCGTCGCGATTGTTCTGCTTGATATCTCAGTGGTCGTGACGCCTCCGGCGCGCGCGGTACCGCCGTGGCCTACCGACAGTGCACGGGCTTATCGAACGTCTCGATGCTCACCGGCGTGCGCACCATCGGTGCGCGTCCGTACCGTTGGTGAGCCGACGTGCGATCCAGTGCGGTTCCCGTGGGGTGGTGTTGCCGTGGCAACCGCGCCCCCGGAAAGCACGACGATTCCGGGGGCGAGTAGACCGACCGCGGCGAGGGAACCGGCTGGGGGCCGGCGCGCTGACGTCGCGTCAGGCCGACAGCGCCGGCCGGCGGTAGCCGAATCGGATGTCGGGTGAGTTCGCCACGAACACGGTGCGGTCCAGCGTGATCCGCGTGTCATAAACGGGGACGAACACGCCCTCGGCGTCCAGGCAGCGGCCGTCGAGCAGGCTGAACGCCTGCTTCTTCAGCGGCGACTGCACCACCGGGAACCCGCCGCGGTCGCCGACGATGCCGCGGGACAGCACCGCGGCCCGCCCGATCGGGTCGATGTTCCCCACGGCCCGGATGGTGTCGTCGGCCAGGCGGAACAGCGCGACCTGCGCGCCGTCGGGCAGCAGCACCGCGACACCGCGCAGCGGCTCGAGCCGCGACAGCGGGCAGGCCGCGGTCCAGTCGTTGGCCCACCGGCGGAGGTCGAACGAGGTGGTCATGATGATTCTCCTACAGGGGATTTCAGCGAGTGGCGGGAACGGGCTTGGGTGCCGGGAAGGTGGGGGAACCGATGAGCAGCGGGATCTTGCGTCCGTTCTTCTCGGTGAACTCCACGGTGGGATCCGGGGCGCCGGGCGCGTTGACGAACGACACGAATCGGGCCAGTTTGTCGGGATCCTCGAGCACGCCCTTCCACTCGCACGAGTACCCGGACACGTGGCGCTCCATCGCCTCCTCGAATTCGTCGGCCAGGCCCAGGGAGTCGGCGATCACCACGTCGCGGAGGTGCTCCAGGCCACCGTCGAGCCCCTCGACCCACGGCGCGGTGCGTTGCAGCCGGTCGGCGGTGCGGATGTAGTACATCAGGAACCGATCGATGTACCGCACCAGCGTCTTCTCGTCCAGGTCGGAGGCCAGGAGCTGCGCGTGCTTGGGCGTCATCCCGCCGTTGCCGCCCACGTACAGGTTCCAGCCCGACTCGGTGGCGATCACGCCGACATCCTTGCCGCGGGCCTCGGCGCACTCGCGCGCGCACCCGGACACACCCATCTTCAGCTTGTGCGGCGAGCGCAGGCCGCGGTAGCGCAGCTCGAGGTCGATGGCCAGCTGAACGGAGTCCTGCTGGCCGTACCGGCACCAGTCGGTGCCCACGCAGCTCTTCACGGTGCGCAGCGACTTCCCGTACGCCTGGCCGGATTCCATGCCGCCGTCCACGAGCCGGCGCCAGATCTGCGGCAGCTGGTCGACGGTGGCGCCGAACATGTCGATCCGCTGCCCCCCGGTGATCTTGGTGTACAGCCCGAAGTCCCGGGCGATCTCACCGATCAGGATCAGGTGCTCCGGGGTGATGTCGCCGCCCGGCACCCGCGGCACCACCGAATACGTACCGTTGCGCTGGATGTTGGCGAGGAAGTGGTCGTTGCTGTCCTGCAGCGATGCCTGCTCGCCGTCCAGGATGTGGTCGGAGCTGGTGGAGGCGAGGATGGACGCCACCGTCGGCTTGCAGATGTCGCAGCCGGTGCCGGCGCCGTACCGCCGGATCAGCTCCGAGAACGTGCGGATGCCGCTCGCGCTGACGATCTCGAACAGCTCGGCGCGGGACTGGGAGAAGTGCTCGCACAGCGCCTTCGAGACCTCGACTCCCTGCGCCGTGAGCAGCTGCGACAGCAGCGGTACACAGGATCCGCAGGACGTACCGGCACCGGTGCAGCCCTTGAGCTCCGCGACCGTGCACGAACCGTCGGCGATGGCCGCGCACAGCGTGGATTTGGAGACGTCGTTGCAGGAGCAGATCTGGGCCTCGTCGGGCAGCGCACCCACGCCGATCGTGGCACCGTCGCCGGACCTGCTCGGCGCGATCAGCGACACCGGATCACCCGGCAGCGACGAGCCGACCAACGGCCGCAGCACACCGTAGCTGGAGGCGTCGCCGACCAGGATGCCGCCCAGGAGGGTCGTGGCGTCGTCCGAGAGCACCAGCTTCGAGTACGTGCCGCCGATCGGGTCGGACACCACCACGTCCAGCGCGCCGGGGGTGGTGCCCATCGCGTCGCCGAAGCTGGCGACGTCTACGCCCAGCAGCTTGAGCTTGGTCGACAGGTCGGCGCCCGGGAACTCGGCGTCGCCGCCCAGCAGGCGGTCCGCGACCACCTCGGCGGTGGTGTAGCCGGGGCCGACCAGGCCGTAGCAGCGGCCCTCGATCGCGGCCACCTCGCCGATCGCGTAGATCGCGGGGTCGCTGGTGACACAGGTGCGGTCGGTGAGCACGCCGCCGCGTTCCGCGATCTGCAGGCCCGCGCCACGGGCCAGCTCGTCGCGAGGCCGGACGCCGGCGGCGAACACCAGCAGGGCGGCGTCCACCACGGTGCCGTCCTCGAGCGTGACCGCCAGGCCGGCGTCGTCCGCTGTGCGTGCGATCTCGGTGGTACCCGAGGACAGCGAGATGTCGATGCCCAGGCCGGCGATCATCCGGGCCAGGTGCTCGCCACCGGCGGCATCCACCTGCTGCGGCATCAGCCGGGGGTTCACCTCCACCACGTGCGGGCGAAGTCCCATGGTCCGCAGCGCGTTCGCCGCCTCGAGGCCGAGCAGCCCGCCCCCCACGACGACGCCCACCGCACCCGGATCGCGGGCCAGCGCGGCCTCGGCGTCCGCCCGGATCGCGTCCAGGTCGTCGAGCGTCCGGTACACGTGGCAGCCGGGGGTGTCCCTGCCCGGCACCGGGGGCACGAAGGCGTACGAGCCGGTGGCGAGCACCAGCGCGTCGTAGTCGACGACGCTGCCGTCCGAAAGCACGATCCGCTCGCCCGCCGGGTCGATACCGGTGACCGCGGCGCCCGAACGCACCTCCACCAGCGCATCGCCGCCGTAGTCGTTGCCCGGCAGCGCGAGCCGCGAGCGGTCCCACGCACCCACGTACGACGACAGCCCCACCCGGTCGTAGGCGGCGTCGCGCTCCTCGCCGAACACGACCACGCGCCAGGCGCCCTCGGCGTCCCGGGCGCGCAGCGCCTCGACGAATCGATGTCCCACCATGCCGTGCCCGATGACCGCTACCGTGCGTGCGTCCACGTCCAGCTCCCTTCGCTTCCTTCACACGCAAAAGTAGGGGCGCGGTATTGCGGCGGCGCTCGCCGTGGATTGCCGCCCGGTCACGCTTTTCTCACCCCGCGTGGGCGGGATGTGTGAGGGCCCTACAGTCGCTCGACCAGGGCACCGTCGACGGCGCCCGGAGGGATGAGTGCGAGGCCGGACCGTCCGACGAGCGCGGCCAGGTGGGCGGTCGGCGCGTGCCGGGCCGCGCGCCAGCCGCCGGCACCGTCGGGCCCGACGGT
>NZ_BAABFR010000135.1:0-10462 GCF_039541155.1 Tsukamurella soli | reverse complement strand
TGGTTGTCTTCCTAAGACCGCTTGGCCTCCGACTTGGTGCGCCGAGAGCGCGGCCGTGGCCGCGAGTTCGCCGACCACGACGCCGGTGAGGACGGCGATCGCCAGGCGCCCGGCGAGCCCGGCCGTGCCCCGGGCACGGGTGGCTGCGAGGGCCCGGGACACCGCTCCCACGACGAGGCCGAGAACGACCCCGATCGCGACCGCGGCCACCGTCGGCAGCCGGGTCCCCGCACCGACGGCGAGGCCTCCGGACACCCCGGCGGCGACCGCGGCCAGCGCGACCATGACCCCGACGGTGGCGAACGTCGCCCGGTCGTCGCGGTCGAGGCACTCGCGTGGGCGCCCGCCGCCCAGCGCGACCACGGCCGCAACGGGCCGGGACGGTCGTGTGCGATAAGTCCCCTCGGGGGTTCTGTGCGTCATGGCCGCTCCCTGTACTCTGCTTGCGGACAAGCGTGGCAGCAGGCGGCGGTCGTGCCGAATCGGCGGGGCCGCGCGATGCCTGCTCGTGCGCCGAATACCCGGGACGTGCCAGGTCAGCCGGTTCCCGGGGGCCATCGGTGAGACCCATCACACTCGGCGTGGCGCGCCGATATCCGCGGCGACTGTTCGCCCGCCCCACGCCTTGCCGCTAGCCTGGGCGCGCCAGCATCGACGCGGCGACCAGGAGGCTAGCGAATGAGAGCAGTGATCGTGACCGGCGGCGAGTTCACCGTCGAGGACGTACCCGCGCCGGACCCCGGAACCGGCCAGCTGGTGCTGAACGTCTCCCGCACCGGCATATGCGGTTCGGACCTACACGCGCGGTACCACGCGGACCAGGTCTCGGATCTGATGGCCACGGCCGGCCAGGACGGCTTCATGCGGTCCGACGAGCGCATCGTGATGGGCCACGAGTTCGTGGGCACCGTCGCGTCCTACGGGCCGGGCTGCAGGAAGCGCTGGCCGGTGGGCACGCGCGTCGTGGCGATGCCGATCCTCAAGACCGACGCCGGCGCGCAGCTGACCGGGTTCTCCACCCAGGCCCCCGGCGGCTACGCCGAGCAGGTCGTGGTGCAGGAGGCGGTCACGATGCCGGTGCCCGACTCGCTCTCGGACGAGCAGGCGGCGCTCACCGAGCCGATGGCGGTCGCGTGGCACGCGGTCCGGCGGGCCGCGGTGGGCCGACGCACCGCGATCGTCATCGGCTGCGGTCCGATCGGGCTGGCCGTGATCACGATGCTCCGCGCATCGGGCGTCAAGCGGATCGTCGCCAGCGACCTGTCGCCGCGGCGCCGCGAGTTGGCCCGCGAATGCGGCGCGCACGCGGTGGTGGACCCGCGCGTGGACTCCCCCTGGGACGCGTACTCCGCGAAGAACGAGATCCGCGGGTACAGCGAACTGGTCGCTCTGGGCATCTCGACGATGGAGAAGCTGCGGATCGTCGACCGGCTGCCGTGGCCGCGGGTGTTCCGGCTCGCCGAGCGGATCGGTGCGACCCCGTCGGGCCCCGTGGTCTTCGAGTGCGTGGGCGTACCCGGGATGATCGACTCGGTCATCGCCGCCGCCCCCCTGATGTCCCGCGTGGCCGTGGTCGGCGTCTGTATGGAGACCGACCACTTCACCCCTGCCGTCGCGATCGGCAAGGAGATCGACCTGCGGTTCATGTTCGGCTACGACCCGGGCGAGTTCCACGACACCCTGCACATGATCGCGAGCGGCAGGGTGGACGTGCGGCCGCTGATCACCGGCACCGTAGGGCTGGGCGGCGTCGACGCCGCCTTCGCGGCGCTCGGCGACCCCGAGAAGCACGCCAAGATCCTGATCGCGCCGTCCAGCACCGCGACCGCCCCGTAGCCGGTGTTCACCGCGGCCACCGTCAACGTCAACGGGATCCGCGCGGCGACGCGACGCGGATTCGGCGAGTGGCTCGCCGCCCGCGACCCCGACGTGGTGGCAGTGCAGGAGCTACGCTGCCCGACGCGCGAACTCCCCTGTCTCCCTGGTTATCTCGCGTGCGATACCGGCACCGTCGCGGGCCGCAACGGCGTCGGTGTCCTGACCCGCGTGCCGCCGGACGCCGTGCGGAGCTGGGCCGGGGAGGCGGTGCTGCTCACGCCCGACGGTCCCCGCCCGACGCCCGCGCCTCCGGGCCCGCTGGCGCGCGGCCTACGGCCGTTCGCCGCCGAGGGCCGGTACCTCGAGGTGGACCTCGGCGACCGGCCCGTCACCGTCGGCTGCCTGTACCTGCCGAAGGGCGGGTTGCCCGCAGAGCTGCAGCGGCCCGGATCGATGCGCGAGGCGCCCGACGGCGGCGCGAAGTACGAGCGCAAGATGCGCTTCCTCGACGCGTTCGCGCGACAGCTGGCGCGCACGCGGCGGGCCGCCGCCGGCCGAGGTCGGGAGTACCTGCTCATGGGCGACCTGAACATCGCGCACACCGAGCTGGACGTGACCCGCTGGCGCGCGAGCAGCAAGGTGGAGGGGTTCCTGCCCGAGGAGCGCGCCTGGCTGGGCACACAACTCGGTCCGCGGACCCTCGTAGACGTCGTGCGCCGGCTGCACCCCGACACCCCTGGCCCGTACTCGTGGTGGAGCTGGCTGGGGCAGGCGTTCGAGAAGGACGTCGGCTGGCGCATCGACTACCACCTCGCCACACCCCGCCTGGCGGCCGCGGCAGTAGACGCCACCGTCGACAAGGCCGAGACGCGGGAGGGGCGACTGGCCGACCACGCGCCCGTCGTGGTGCGCTACGAGGTGTGATCCCCGAGCGCGTCCGGTGACCGGCTGTCGGGCGCGACGCAGGCCGGGTAGCTCCCCAAAGGAGATCGCCGTCCCCATCCTGCGTCGCCGTCCCGAGCCGGGATCGCGCGCTCGGTCGGGACCTGGACGCAGCGTGGGGGCGGACGATCGGCGCTAGGGGCTTCGCGCGCCGTCCCCGGTCGGTCGACCGTGCGGATCGGGCGTTGCGGGGGTACTCGGCACCGTCGGCGCCCCACCGGTTGCCGGCGCTGCTGCGTTGGCCGGACCGCCGAAGCCGCGTGCCGCGACGCCCGCGCATGCGGCGGCACCCGCGATCGTGATCAGCGCGCCGAGGATCATCGCAGCCGCCTCGCCGGGCACCAGCACGTGCAGCTGCTCACCGACGGTGACCGCCGCGACCGGTACCCCGATCTGGGCGGCGGCAAGGGTCCCCAGCGGCAGCGGCTGGCCGAGCACGCGCATGGCGGCATGCACCACGATCGCGCCCACCCCGAGCGCCAGACCCAGCAGAATGAACCGCGGATGCGATCCGAAGTCGCGCAGGTCGATCCGCGAGCCGAGCCACACGAAGAACAGCGGCGAGAGGAACCCCTCGCCGATCGCGAACAGCTGCTTCGCGACCCGGCGCGGCTCCCCGACCCCGGCGACCGCGAGGCCCAGCGCGAACCCGGCCAGCATGATCGACACCCCGGTCGCCGTCGCCAACGCAGCCAGGGCGAACAACGCCACCAGGCTCACGCGCAGCTCGACCGCGAACCTCCGGTCCTCCGACGCCGTGTGCACCCGCTGCCGCAGCCCCGACTTCTCGGCCCACCGCAGCACGACGAACAACGCACCGGCGCAGACTGCGACAGCGACCGCGCCGACGGCCGCCTTCGCCGCGTCGTGCACGTCGATCACCAGCGGCAGCGCGACGATGGAGACGGTATCGGCGATCGCAACCTGCGCGGTGGTGGCGAGGACGGCGGGGCCGGCCAACCCGACGCCGTCGATGATGGGAAGCACCACGGCCGCGGACGACGACGCCATCAACACGGCATAGACCCCCGCGTGGCCCGTGTGGAACGCGGTCGCGAGGCCGTAGCCCGCGGCGGCGGCCAGCACGCCCACGGCGACCGCGCGCACCGCACCCTTGCCGAGCGCGCCCCGCACCTTCGGATCCCGCACCGGCACGTGGGTTCCCGCGATGAACATGACCACCGCGAATCCGATGTCGGCGAGGAAGGTGAACACCTTGTCGTCCGGGTGCAGCACTCGCAGGCCGGTCACACCGAACACCACACCGGCCGCGAGCTCACCGACGATGACGGGGATGTGCCAGCCCGGCCGCCACGCGAGTGCCGGCCCGACCAGCCCCAACACGATGACCAGGGCGAGCGTCGAGAACGTCACGGATTCACGCTCACCAGTCGGCGATCTTCGCGGGGATGTCGGTGTTCTCGTCGGTGTAGTAGCTGGCGCACACCCGGTGGTAGCCGTCGGCGATCTGCGCGAGGACACCCTTCGCCGCGTCGCCGCGCACCAGCAGGATCGGCGAGAGCGGCTTGCCCTTGCCGATCCTCTGCAGGTCGGCCTTGACGTGCGGGTTGTCGGTCGGCAGCAACGGCAGACTCGCGGCGCGCAGGATGTCCTTGGCCTTCTTGTGGACGATCGGCGCGGCGCGCAGGCTCTGTACCGCCTCCGTGACGGCGTCGTCGACGGCCACCAGCGCGAGGTAGTCCGCGGCCGCGGGATAGTCGTGGTCCTCGGGTTGGTCGAGCCATTGCACGGTCGTGCCCGGTTGGGGAGTGGGATCAGAGTTGCTCATCGCGCGATTGTGGCACGCCTCGAGCAGTTCAGCGGGCCTCGACGACCTGCAGGTCGGCGATCCGGGCAAAGCAGTCCGCGGCCATCGTCAGGTCCGCCTCCGCGAGGAGCGAGCGCACGACGTGCGCGACACCGTCGGCGCCTCCGAGCGCGAGGCCGTAGACGTACGGGCGGCCGATACCGGCGAGCGTCGCGCCCAGGCCGAGCACCCGGAGGACGTCGACCCCGTCGCGGATCCCGGAGTCGAAGACGACCGGCAGGCCGGATGCCGCGATGACGTCCGGGAGGTGCCCGATCGCCGGCAGGCCGCCGTTGGCCTGTCGTCCGCCGTGGTTGCTGCACGCGACGGCGTCGACGCCCTCGGCCGCGGCTCGGCGTGCGTCGTCGGGGTGGCAGATGCCCTTGAGCACGATCGGCAGGTCGGTGAGGCGGCGGATCCGGGCGACGTCCTCCCACCCGAACGTCGGCTTGGAGAACAGCGACGACCAGACGATGCCCGCGTGCAGCGGCGCGGGGTTCTCGGCGCCCGCGAGCTCGAGGAATCGGGGGTCCGACGTGTAGTTGGCGAGGCATCGCCCGCGCAGGAACGGGATGTAGGCGTTGGTGAGATCGCGCGGGCGCCAGCCGAGCGTGCCGGTGTCGAGGGTGATCGCCAGGGCGTCGAAACCCGCGGCGTCGGCCCGCCGCACCAGGTTGTCGGTGAGCCGATCGTCCCTGGTGGGGTACAGCTGGAACATCGCGAACGAGTCGCCGCGGGCGTCGGCGATCTGCTCGAGCGGCGCGTCGGAGAGCGTCGAGTACATGGCGGCGATCCCGAGGGCGGCCGCGGCGCGGGCGGTCTCGAGGTCACCGTCGGGGTAGGCCATGCCGTTGGCGCCGACGGGGCACAGGAAGATCGGCGCCGGCAGCTCGCGGCCGAGGAAGGTGGTGGACAGGTCGCGGGCGGTGCGGTCGCGGAGCATCCGGGGGACGAAGCCGTACCGGCGCAGTGCCGCGACGTTGCGGCTCTGGGTGGTCTCGTCGCCCGCACCGCCGCGGATGTAGTCGAAGATCTCGTGGTCGAGCACCTCGCCGGCGCGGCGCTCGAGATCCTCGAATGTGAACGGGTAGCGACTGTGCTTGGCCAGCAGCCCCTCCGCGTAGATCGGATCTTGGAACGCGCCGAAATTCTCCATGCCCGTGACGCTAGTCGAGCCCGCCACCGCTCAACCCGCGAGGAACAGCGCCGCGTCCGCCGTTGCCCGCGGCTCCTGCAGGTAGTAGCCGTGCCGCAGGCGCGGGTAGGTGATCACGCGCGCGCCGTCGATCGCGCCGCCGAGGATCCGGGCGTTGTCCACCAGGCACAGGGGGTCGTCCTCGCCGTGCAGCACCAGCGTCGGCGCGCGGACCGCGGACAACGCCGCGAACGCATCGTGGTCCATGCTGGCCGCGAAGTGCGCGCGCTGCGCGGGCAGGGACCGGGGCGCGGCGAGGATCGCCTCCTGCTCGGGCGGGTCGGTGTCGAGCCAGTCCGGGGTGAAGAACATCTCCAGCAGCGCCCGCCGGTCCGAGCGCACGAGGATCCGCAGGGCGGCGTCCGGCAGCCGCACCCCGTGCCGGTCGCCGACGGTGGTCGCGCCGAGGACCAGCCGGGAGACGCGTGCCGGCTGCTCGGCGGCGAGCCACTGCGCGGTCCGGCCGCCCATGGAGAAGCCGTACACACCCGCCCGCTCGACCCCGGCGGCGTCGAGCACCGCCGCGGCGTCGCGCGCCGAGTAGCGGGTGCTCCATCCGCCCGCGGGGAACACGTCGTCGCTGCGGCCGACGCCGCGGTGGTCGTACGTGATCACGGGACCCGACGCGCGGAAGCGGTCGACCACCGGGTACCACGCCTGCGCGCCGAGGGCCTGGCCCGCGATGAGCAGAGTGACGCGGTCGGCACCGGCGACGGTGGCGGGGTGCACGTGGTACCAGAGCTGCGCGCCGTCCGGCGCGGTGGCGAAGGACATGGGTACAGAAGCTACCGGCGGCGGGTGATCACGCCGCCAGGTGCCGCCCGATGAACGCCACCTGGGTACCCATCGACCGCAGCCATACGCCGTTGTCGTGCCCACCTGGGACGTAGGAGTGCTCCAGCGGTGGGCTGAAGGCGTCCACGAACCGTTCGACTGTGGGATAGAACGGATCGTCGGTGCCGATGTCGACGCGGATCGGGATGCCCTGCAACTGCGCGGTCATCCGCATGACGTCGTTGGCGTCGAAATCCTCCGCCGAGTCGTACGCGCCGGCCGCGGTGTCGGCGGCGCTCGCGAAGATGGCGGGGCCCTGCGCGCCGACCGCGGCGGTCCGCGCGGCACCGTGCCGGGCCGCGAGCAGGATCGCGCCGTAGCCGCCCATCGACGTGCCCTGGAACGCGACCCGGCCGGTGTCGAGCCCCTGCCTCTGCAACAGCGGCAGGAACTCGTCCAGGATCGCGGCACCGGAATCGGTGCCGTCGGCGCGGCGATGGTAGTACGACGAGTCGCCGCCGTCGATCGACGCGAGGGCGAACGGCGGAACGCCGTCGTCGATGGCCTGCGCGAGGAAGCGGTCCATCCCGAATTCGTCGAACGCGCCCCGGTGGTCGCCGCCACGCCCGTGCAGGACGACGGCGACGCGCACCGGCCCGGCAGTCGCGGGCCTGGCGATCGAGTACCCGAGCGTGGTCTTCATGGCCTTCGACGCGAACGTGCCGCTCGTGACGGGGACGCCCGCCACCGTCGGCACCCGGCCGGGCGTGCCGTCCAGTCCCAGCGCGTGGTCGAGCCGGCCGCGGCCGGGTAGGACCCGCGTCTCGACCCCGGCCGCCAACGCCCCCGCGCCGAGCGCCCCGATGCCGAGCGCCCCCATCCCGGCCCGCAGCGCGGCGCGCCTCGTGAATACCCCATCCCTCATTGGACTTCCCTCCACCGTGCGGAACTCTGCGTTCATTGTGCCGCAGACTCGAACCACACGGCCGCGCGCCGGTTAGGGCGTGCTACCCCCTCCCCGTTATTCTCTGACCATGCCAGTTCACATCTTCTACGGCTCGTCTACCGGGACTGCCGAGGGCGCTGCCAACTCGATGGTCGAGGTATTCGAGAAGCAGGGCGATGTCGAAGTCCACGACATGATGGATGCCGAGATCGACGCCCTCGTCCCCGGCGACTTCCATGTCTTCGTGTGCGCGACCTACGGTGAGGGCGAGCTCCCGGCGGGCGCCGAGTACTTCTTCCAGACCCTCGACGACGAGGCGCCCGACCTGACCGGTCTGCGGTTCGCCGTGTTCGGACTGGGCGACAAGATCTACGAGGAGACGTACAACCAGGGCGGCAAGCTGATCAGCAAGCACCTCGAGGACCTGGGCGCCGAGCGCATCGGCGAGCGCGCCGAGCACGACAACTCCGGCGACGAGGATCCCGACGAGACGGCCGTCGAATGGGCGCAGGGGATCCTGCCGCTCATCTGAAGGCGTCCGCACCTGAGGATCCTCACCTGAGAACCCGTCCTTGACCGCAGAAGCGCCCCGCCGAAAGGCGGGGCGCTGTCGTCTGCGGAGTCACCGCGCGGCGCGGTCTGCCGGGGTACGGGCTACCGCGGGTGGGGGGTGGGGACCTGCAGCTTGGGCGCATCGGTGCGGACGCCCGCGCACGCCTCGCACACGGATGCCGGGATGACGCCCCGCCGCTGGAGGAAACCGAAGACGATGCAGCCCAGGCAGATCCCGAACACGGACTCGAGCAGCGCCGCGATCACGACCAGTCCCACGACGATCCGGTCGGCCGGGGTCACCCCCAGGACGTGCAGGATCAGCCCTGCACCCGTGATGACGAGGCCGATGGTCTGCGCGAACCGCTTCGGCGGGCCCGGCACCATCCTCGTCTTGCCCAACGCGGGCACGATCACGTGCACGGACAGTCGGCCGAACGGCGACAGCGTAGGACCGGCGGCGACGCGCAACGCGAAGCCGATCACCAGCGCCGCGTACAGCCACCAGCTGTTCACGGCGATGGTCACCACCGCCAGTATCACGACGAGCCCCGCGGTCGACCGCGCCGCATACTCGTTGACGGGGTTGGGGAACGTCAGAAATCTCGATGCCACAAGCCGAGACTAACCGCGACCACCCCCTCCGACCAGGGTTGCGATCACCGTGAGCGCAGTCGGCAGCAATGGCGCCGCCCTGCCACAGCGGCCTGCCAGCCACCGTCCCTACCGTCACCGTCACGTTCCTCGTGAACGACACCTCCCGCAAGGCGGGATGTGCTGACGGACAAGGAGAATCATATGGGATTCGAAGCGAACAAGACGGACGCGGTGTCTGGTCGGGCGTGGCGGGCGATCGGCCCGGGCCGCGTGCGACGGGGTGCGATGGTGGCGGTCGGTGGCGCGGCGGTGTTGGCGACGCTCACGGCGTGCGGGTCGTCGGGATCGAGCGGGTCCGCGACGACCGGATCGACGGCCACGGAGTCCTCCAGCACGGCGGGGACACCCTCCGCCGCCGCCTCCAGCACGTCGCGGAGGGCTGCGATGACTGCGTACCGGCAGTGTCTCGAGCAGAACGGGGTGACGCTGCCGAAACATCACGGCGGCATGCACGCAACCGGCTCCTCCACCTCGGCCGCGGCGCCCGCGTCGGGGACAGCCCAGCCCGGCGGGATGCACCACCGGATGGGCCCGCCGGCCGGCGTCAGCGAGCAGGCGTGGCAGAAGGCTCAGGCGGCCTGCGCATCGATCAAGCCCGCCCACCACGCGCACTAGCCGACTCGACGTCGGCCGCGAATGCGGTGTCGGCGAGGCGCGTCAGCAGCGGAACGACCTCCGCGAGCCGGCGCGCCTCGTCGGCCCCGAGTTGCGTGGCGACGAGGGTCGCGAGCCGGTGCGCACGCCCGGTACGTGAGCGACCCAAGACCTCACGGCCCGCAGCTGTGAGCCGGACGATGCGGCGGCGGGCGTCCGGTGCTGCGCCGTCCGGCTCGAGCAGCCCACCACGCTGGAGTTCGCGGATCGCATGCGACACATTGGGGCGACGCAACCCGAGCGCGACGGCGATGGTGGACGGGCTGGCATCGCCGCCGAGCCGCGCCGCCTCACGCAGGATCTGCCATGCGGACACCGACAGATCCGCGCTCTCCCCGCCGCCCAGCCCCGCCGCCAGCCGATCCACCGCATCGTGCAGCCGGGCCGCCTCCCCCAGATTCACGTGATGAACGGTAGTTGCCGCGGACCGGCAGGTGACCGAAATGCGGCATAATCGGATCGTGCCTGCCGGATTCGGTCTACTCCCGGTCTATGCGGTCAGGCGGGTCGGACACCCTCACCTCCCGCCCGGGGCGCACGGCTGATCGAGGGGATCGCCCGGCGACCGCAGCGCAACAGCACCTACCGATGCCGCGTCAGCCGCGCAACCCGCTCGCACGGAGCACCCGGCGCTCGACGCCCGCGCGGATCGCGTCCTCGTCGCCGATCAGCCGGACGCGGGTACGAGCCCGGGTGATCGCCGTGTACAGCAGCTCCCGGGTCAGCAGCCGCGAGCCCACCGGCGGGATCACCACCGACACCGCGTCGTACTGGCTGCCCTGGCTGCGGTGGATGGTCATCGCGTACACGCTGCGCACCGACACGAGCTGGTTGGGGTACAGCAGCGCGACGCCGCTGCCCCGCGCGAACGCCGCCTTGAGGCCGCCGCGCTCGACCACCACGCCGACGTCGCCGTTATAGACCTGAGCGTCGTAGTCGTTGGCGGTCACCAGCAGCGGCTGGCCGGGATACCAGTCGCGGTCGCCCGGCCGGACGCCGGCCCACTCCTCGGCGAGCTGCGCCCAGCGGGTCACGCCGGATCCGCCGTCGCTGTGCGCGCACAGAAGTCGGAGGCCAAGCGGTCTTAGGAAGACAACCACTAGTCCCAACTCCTTGG
>NZ_BAABFR010000134.1:0-11416 GCF_039541155.1 Tsukamurella soli | reverse complement strand
CCCCGCCCGCCCGTCCGGCGCGGTGCCGCGGCCGTCCGGGCCCCCGCCCCGCCCCTCCGGGCAGATCCAGCGCCCGTCCGGGGCCGGACGGTGACCGCGGACCGGGACCGGCTCGCCGAGCTGGTACGCGAACTCGCCGTGGTCCACGGCAGGGTGACGCTCTCCAGCGGGCGCGAGGCCGACTACTACGTGGATCTGCGCCGCGCCACGTTGCATCACGAGGCGGGACCGCTGATCGGCCGCCTCGTCCGTGAGCTCACCGCCGACTGGGACTTCGCCGCCGTCGGCGGCCTGACCCTGGGCGCGGACCCCGTCGCCACCGCCGTCATGCACGCGCCCGGCCGGCCGATCGACGCGTTCGTGGTCCGCAAGGCCGCCAAGGCGCACGGCATGCAGCGCCAGGTCGAGGGCCCCGACGTGGTCGGTAAGCGGGTGCTGGTCGTCGAGGACACCACGACCACCGGTAACTCCCCGCTCACCGCGGTCCGAGCGTTGCGCGATGTGGGTGCCGAGGTCGTGGGCGTCGCCACCGTCGTCGACCGCGCGACCGGCGCGGCCGACGTGATCGCCGCCGAGGGCCTCGAGTACCGGTCCGTGCTGGGGCTCGCCGACCTCGGCCTGTGACCGGGGAGGAGCAGCCAGGCCCCACGGGTCCTGATGCCGTGGGTCGCAGGCTCCGTTCGTCCCTCACTGCGCCAGGCCCCACGGGTCCTGATGCCGTGGGTCGCAGGCTCCGTTCGTCCCTCACTGCGCCAGGCCCCACGGGTCCTGATGCCGTGGGTCGCAGGCTCCGTTCGTCCCTCACTGCGCCAGGCCCCACGGAATGGATTACCGGGGTACCCGACACCGTCGGCGTCGGTCCGTGGACCGAGGAGCACGACGGGCCGCCGCCGAACGACCCGCGCTACGACCCGGAGCTGCTCGCCGACGGTGACCGCCGCAACGTCGTGGACTACTACCGGTACTGGCGCCGCGAGGCGATCGTCGCCGACCTCGACACCCGGCGCCACCCGTTCGAGGTGGCGATCGAGAACCTGGGGCACGACGCGAACATCGGCACGGTGGTCCGCACCGCCAACGCATTCGGCGCCCGGGCCGTCCACATCGTCGGCCGGCGCCGATGGAACCGCCGCGGCGCCATGGTCACCGACCGCTACCAGCACATCCACCACCACCCTGACGCAGACGCCCTCGCCGCGTGGTGCACCGACGCCGGCCTACCGATCGTGGCGGTCGACAACCTGCCGGGATCGATTCCGCTCGAGCGCGCCCGCCTGCCGAGGCGGTGCCTGCTGCTGTTCGGGCAGGAGGGGCCGGGGGTCTCGGGCGATGCGCGGGCGATCGCAGAGACGACGGTGTCGATCGCCCAGTTCGGCTCGACCAGGTCGATCAACGTGGGAGTCGCCGCCGGCATCGCCATGCACGCGTGGATCCGCGAGCACGCAGACCTCGGGGCGGCGTGGTGAGTCGTGTCCGCGCGGCGGGGCGGCGCATGCCGTAAACACCCGGCGCGCATTGAAATCCCGCGCCGGGGTGGAAGAATGTGCCGCGTGGTTGTGCATGCGAACGATGGCGATTCCGCGCTCTGGTACGGCCGAGCCGAGGCGGCGCAGACCGCGGTGACGGAGCGACATATCCGCCCGCTCTGGGGCATCCCCACCACGGCACTCGGTGTGTGTGCGTACCCGCCCACCCGACGCGACCGGCTGATGATCAGCTGGAACTTCTGGTGGCAGGCGCACCTGATCGACTGCGCGATCGACGCGCACGTGCGCACTGCGAGCGGCACCACCCGCGCGCTCGTGCATCGGTTGATCCGAGGGCACCTGGTGCGCAACGGGTTCCGCGTCACCAACCACTACTACGACGATATGGCGTGGCTGGCGCTCGCGCTCGAGCGCGCCGAGCGGCTGGTGGGGATCGACACCCACTCGGCGCAGCGGACGCTCGGGGCGCAGTTCATGGCGGCGTGGGCGCCGCAGCTCGGCGGCGGTATCCCGTGGCGCAAGTCGCCCGACGTGTTCCTCAACACGCCTGCCAACGGGCCGGCCGCGATCTTCTTGGCACGCAGCGGTAATCGGAGTCGTGCGGAGCAGATGTCCGAGTGGCTGTTCACGCACCTGTTGGACGAGACGTCGGGTCTCGTCGACGACGGTGTCGAGTCGGGCCCCGCCGGACTCGGTCGCGTGCACACCGAGAAGTACACGTACTGCCAAGGTGTCGCCATCGGACTCGAGGCCGAGCTGTCCGACGGCGACGAGGTGCACGCCGACCGTGTCGGACGGATCGTCCACGCGGTCGAGGCCGGCCTCACCGAGCGTGGCGTCGTCGTGGGCGCGGGCGGCGGCGACGGCGGTCTGTTCGCCGGAATCCTGCTGCGCTACCTGGCGTTCGCGGCGACTTCGCTGCAGGGTGACGGGAGTGCGGACGACGACGCACGGGCTACGGCGCGGGACATCGTGCTCGCGTCCGCGGAGGCCGCGTGGAACGGTGCGCGGGAGGTCGACGGTCACGTCCTGTTCAGCGCGGACTTCTCCCGGCCCGCGCAGGTGCCCACGGACACCGGCGGCGCGGCCCGGTTCGCCGCCGGGACCGTCGTCTCGTCCGCGATCCCGGAACGGGATCTGTCCGTGCAGCTGTCCGGGTGGATGGCGATGGAGGCGGCATGGGTGGTCAGTCGGGGCTGACAGCCCGCGCATTAATGAAAACCGTTACCATTAGAAGATGACCTCTTCAGCCCTGCCCGTCACCGTGCTCTCCGGATTCCTCGGCGCCGGTAAGACCACCCTGCTCAATCACGTCCTCGCCAACCGAGACGGCCTCCGGGTCGCCGTGATCGTCAACGACATGAGTGAGGTGAACGTCGACGCGGCCCTGGTCGGCCTCGGCGGCTTCGACCGCACCACCGAGCGGCTCATCGAGCTGACCAACGGGTGCATCTGCTGCACGCTGCGTGAAGACCTGCTCGAGGCGGTGGGGTCCATTGCACGGCAGCGGGACTCGGACGGTCGTCCTCGGTTCGATCACCTACTGATCGAGTCCACCGGCATCTCGGAACCGATGCCCGTCGCCGCCACCTTCGACTGGGAGTTCGAGGACGGTAGCAGGCTCGGCGACCACGCGCGCCTGGACACGATGGTCACCGTGGTCGACTGCACCACCTTCCTGCGCGAGTTGGTGCGCGGTGAGCGGCTGGACGAACGCGGCATGGGTGCCGCAGACGGTGACGTCCGGTCGATCTCGGACCTGCTGGTCGACCAGGTGGAGTTCGCCGACGTGATCCTGCTGTCCAAGGCCGACCTGGTGAGTGAGTCGGCGCGTGGTGCCGTCGAGGCCACCGTGCGGCGACTCAATCCGCGCGCCCGAATCCTGGATTCCGTCAACGGGGCGGTGTCCGTCGCGGAGGTGTTGGGCACCGGGCGGTTCGATCACGACGCCGCTGCGGCAGTCGCGGGCTGGGACGACGAGGTACTCGGAGCAGGGCACACGCCGGAGACCGACGAATACTCGATCTCGTCGCTCACTTTCCGCTCGCCGCGCCCGTTCCATCCGGCACGTCTCGCCGAGGCGCTCGGGCAGCTGCGGGCGGTGCTGCGCAGCAAGGGCTTCTGCTGGATCGCCAGCCGGCCGGAGTTCGCCGCGGTGTGGTCGCAAGCCGGGCCCAACCTCACGATCGAGCCGGCTGCCTACTGGTCGCAGGTCGATGGCGAACCCGAGCAGGAGATCGTGATCATCGGCGTTCGCCTCGATCACGAGGGGGTGCGGGCCTTGCTCGACGGTGCCGTGCTCACCGACGCCGAGTTCGCCGCCGGTGAGGTCGCGTGGCGTGTCTATCCGGATCCGTTGCCGCGGTGGACCGTTCCCGCACACCAGCACTGACGAGCACCCACCTGCGTGGACCGGGGACGCCGACCCGTGCGGCCGGGCCGCCGTAGAACTCCCGGGCGAGCGCGTGATCGACGATGCGGAGGATCTTCGATCACCTACTGGCGCGCCACGGGATCGGCTTCCGCCGGTGGTACCGGCTGGCCGTGAAGGTGTTCCGATCGCGGTGTCCCGCTGCGCGGGCGACGGCTTCGAGGGCGGCGCAGTGCCCGATGTCGACGTGTCGTTCCAGTTCGCGCGCAAGGATCTTCGTCTGGTCGGGTGTTATCACGGAATGCCTTTCCGCACGGGTCTCACCGGGGCCTGCATTACCGGTGCCGTGCCGGCATCGGATCGAACTGTCGACGTCGACCGGTCTTCACCATCGAGGCAGGCGGTCGGCGACGGGAACCGGTTCCCAGACCACCTCGCGCCGCCGCCGGGCTGTTGCCATGCGGCGGGCCGACCTCGGCGAGCGGCTATTCCAGATCGATCTCCTCGGTGAGTGCGGGGTCGAAGCGGTCGGCGCCGCCGGCCACCGCGTCCCGGTAGCGCACGATGTTCTCGGTGTCGATATCGGTGTTGGTGGCGCCGGCCCGCCAGTACGCCCGTGCCAGCAGATCGCCGCGGTCGACTCCCCAGTGTGCCAGTACATGTCGTCGTAGTAGCCGGACCTCGCCGGCCTCGGCGGCGATCCACACCTGAAGGCGTCGACCGGTGACCGCCGCGCGCGGCGCGTGCGCGGTCACCTCCGCGACGCCGGACACCGTGCGGAGCGTCAGGCCGGGATGCTCCGGGACGAGGGCGACGTCCGCTGCAGTGGGCGGCGCCACATAGGCGGTCACGCGCACCGACCGCGGTAGGCCCTCGATGATCGCCGCCGCGGCAGGTAGCGCCGATCCGTCGGCCACCAGGGCGACGTCCGCGATCCCCTCGGGCAGAGCCCATTCGGCGCGCATCCCGGCGAGCTCGACCCGGTCCCCAGGGCGGGCTGCGCCGAGCCAGTCGGTGAGGGCGCCGTCGTGCCGCTGCACGTCCACCGTGACCCGCCCGGTGTCGGGATCGAAGGCGCGCACCGTCAGCGCCCGCAGCATCGGCGGTCCCTCTGGCAGCGTGAGCTTGAAAGCGTCGGCGGGCTGCGCGATGTAGTCGCCGAGGTCGTCGGTCTGCAGCGTGATTCGTGCGTACGACGGTGTCTGGGCGTCTATCGCGGTGAGCACGCACGATGCCCGGCGCAGTGGACCGGCCTGCGCCCGCTCGCGTATCGCCCGCTTGATGTCGGCGGGGCCGGTAGTGGAGGCGCTGAGACGAGTCATAGACATAGGTTAGGATAACCTATATCAGGCGCCAATACGGGATCGGTGTGCGTCATCAGCCGCCCTCCACGAAACCACTCCACGAGTCCGACGGACCACCACCGTACTGACGCAGCCCTTCTAGCGAGTCCTTGACGAACACGGGCCTTTCCCGCCGAGGCATCGTCGACCTCAGCGGCGGAGGCGCTCCTGCGCCCACCGCGCCCACTCGGCCTCCATCGCGTGGAAGCGCAGGCCGTACTCGAGTGCGATCCGGCCGAAATCGTCGACCGGGTCGTCCCAGGGCACGGACGTTCGGATGTGCTCGAGCCGGGCGAGGTCCCGCTCGGCGTTCTCCTCCTCGCGGCGGAAGAACTCGACGGCGGCCTCGGGATCCACCTCGGACAGCAGGAACACCCGCAGCAGGCGCGCGCTGCGAGTCGTCGTGTCCAGCTCCGCGGCCAGCCAGTCCCGAAGTGAGTCGCGACCGGCATCGGTGGCGGCATAGACTTTTCGCCCCCGCGCCCCCTCATCGACGATCTCGATCAGTCCGTCGCGCTCGAGTTTCCCGAGCTCGCCGTACAACTGGCTCTGCGTGGCGGGCCAGACGTTGGCCATCGACGCCTCGAAGCGCTTGAGCAGGTCGTATCCGCTGCCGGGGTGCTGGGCGAGGAGGCCGAGGGTAGCGAATCGGAGGCTCACCGGGGTGAATATACCGCCCACCGTTGACATGTCTGTAGTGGAATGTCACTCTTGATATGTCACTGCTGGAATATGAGGAGACGTGACGGTGTTCGGCTCGGCCGGTACGCGACCGTCGTCGTCCCCGTCTGGATCCTGCTTCCCGTTCGCTACACCGCCCGTCTCAGCCGAGGAGTCTCCGATGTCCCTGCCGTTCAGCACACCTGACACCACCGCACCTGACACCAGCACAACTCATACCAGTACCCCGGACACCGACGCAGCCGATATCGCGCCCGCCCCCGCGGCGCATCTCGCCGGGAACTTCGCGCCGGTCGACCGCGAGATCACCGTCGACCGGTTGCCGGTCACGGGCAGTATCCCGCCGGACCTGGACGGTTGGTACCTGCGTAACGGTCCCAATCCCCGTGCAGGGAGCGCGCACTGGTTCCTCGGCGACGGTATGTTGCACGGGGTGCGGGTCCGCGGCGGACGGGCCGAGTGGTACCGCAACCGATGGGTCCGCACGGGCCAGTTCGACGGTGACCCCACGCCCCTCTACGATCCGGCCACCGGCGAACGAAATCTGGCCGTCTCGCACGCCAATACGCACATCGTCGCTCACGCGGGTCGCACGCTCGCGCTCGTGGAGTCGTCCCTACCGTGGGAGGTCACGCGCGACCTCGAGACCCTGGGTGCCTACGACTTCGGTGGTGCACTGCGGGATTCGATGACGGCGCACCCCAAGATCTGTCCCACCACCGGCGAACTGCACTTCTTCGGCTACGGCAATCTACGTGCGCCGCACGTCACCTACCACCGAGCGGACGAAACCGGCCGACTGGTGGTCGAGCAGCCCGTCGACGTCCCCGGGCTGACGATGATGCACGACTTCGCGATCACGGAGCGATACGTCCTGTTCCTCGACCTGCCGGTGGTGTTCGACCTGTCGCTGGCGATGGCCGGGACCATGCCGTACCGGTGGGACTCCGGCTACGGCGCGCGGATCGGTGTCATGCGGCGCGACGACCCCTCGGCTCCCGTGCGCTGGTTCGAGATCGAGCCCTGCTACGTCTTCCACGTCGCCAACGCCTTCGACACGCCCGGTGCGAGCGGCGCAGGGGAGGCCGACAACGACGTGATAACACTTGTCGCAGTGCGGTATCCGACGATGTGGGTATCGGGCCCGGACTCCTTCGACCCCGACGGCACCCTGCACGAGTGGCGCATCGACCTGGGCGCCGGCACGGTCGTCGAGCGTGCGCTCGACGACCGTCGGATCGAGTTCCCGCGCATCGACGATACGCACGCCGGGCGCCGGCACGACGCGGTGTACGCGGTGGGACGGCACGATCTGGTGCGGTACGACGGTGCCGGTCCGCTCGCCCGGGGGTTCGGTGCCGACGAGCCCGGCGAGCCGGTGTTCGTGCCGTCGGCCGACGGACGCGGCTACCTGATCACCTACGTCTACCGCGCCGAGACGGCCACCAGCGATCTGGTGGTCCTGGACGCTAGCGACCTGTCCCAGCTGGCTTCGGTCCATCTCGGCGTGCGGGTGCCGGCGGGCTTCCACGGCAACTGGTTTCCCGCCTGATCAAGCCCCGACTGATCAGCCCCGTCACTGGAACCGTCCCGTCACATGAAGTTACGCGTGTGCAGTGCGGACAGCTCCGCGGCCTCGTCGTCCGGGAAACCGATGAACGCCAGCCGTCGCCGGCGGCCCTCGTCCATCCGTCGCTGCAACCCCTGCACGGCGTTCCACCCGCCGCGGATGGCCGCCGGCTCCCACGAGCCGGCGGCCAGCAGCACCAGGGAGTCGTAGACGTCGGATGAGAGTCCGGCCGTTTCCCGCAGCGCGTCGTGACGCCGCTCGACCGCTCCCCGCAGGCGCCCCAGGAACGCCGGATCCGCGTGTGCCACATGGGCGGTGTGCGCCGTGCCGAAGGCGACGTGGCGGGCCTCGTCGCGCGCCGCCAGCCGCGTCACCTGCGCCGTGACGGGGTCGGGGGCGTGCTCGTGCAGGAACGTCAGCAGGTCGACGAACGTGCCCTCACCCATGACCGACAGCAGGAACGACGCGAGGGTGAAGTCGGGCTCCCCGAGCAGCGACTGCAGCGACGCCCGTCCACCCGCACCCGATCGGCCCATCTCGTCCCGGTTCGCCAGCGCCCGACGGGTGAAGATCTCCACGTGTCGTGCCTCGTCGGCCACCTGCGCGGCGAGCAACTGCATCACCTCGCGGAACTGCGGATGCAGCGATCCGAGCAGCCGGGCGGGGATCATCAGCGCCGCCTGTTCGTTCTCCACCAGATAGGTCATCACCTGGACCACGGCGTCCTCGATGTCATCGGGCAGGCCGCCCGATCCGACCCAGTCGACGGCGGTCGCGGGGTCCCACTGTGCTGCAGCGGCGCGGGCGTACAAGGTCGGAGCCACGTCGGCCCACACCATATCCCTGTCCACCCACGCGACGTCGAGCGCGGGGCCACCGTCCTCGACGAGCGCGCCGCGGGCCGCGAGGCCCCAGTGCGTGTCCGCGTGCGCCTGCGGTGCCGCAGCCGAGCCGGCCCGGACGGCGCCCCGCCAGCGTTGTTCCTCCTTGTCGCCCTTGATGATCCGGACGGCGGCGGGGCTGTCCGATGGTGCCGACGCATCGCCCCTGGACACCGCGTGACCGTGCTCCCGGCACCACGCGCCGAGCAGCAGGTCTAGCGCGGGGGCGTGGCCCCGGACATCGAGCGTCTCACCCGGGCGCAGGCCGTGCAGCGCCCGGGCGACCAGCAGGTGACCACCCTCGGTGAGGGAGAGGTCCTCAAGGTCGATAGTCGGCGGCACGGATCTCCCCGGCGTCGTCGTAGAACCCCACCTCGTCGACGGCCTGCTCCAGCGGCCCGTACCCGGAGGTCCGCCCGGGCAGCCAGCGGCTCAGGCCCTCCAGGTCCAGCAGCGGCCGCACGGCGGGGTCGCCGTACGACATCGCGAGAAAGGCATCCGTGAGCGCGGCGACCCGCTCGGGGTCGGCCCCCGGCCCTGCCGTCATCATGCAGTGGTCGAAATCTCCCGTGCGGCCCACGATGTGCAGGGTGTCCGCGGCGACGGTGCCCTCCCGGGCGAAGGTGAGCAGGTTCGCGTCCAGCACACATGCGGCGTCGACCGCGCCGTCGCGCAGTGCCGCGATCGCGTCCCGCTCGCCGCCGATGTGGTCGCCGTGCAGGCCGACACCCACGTCGAAGCGGACCACATCGACGTCGGTGCCCGGCTCCAGTCCCACCGAGCGCAGGTACGAGAGCGGCAGCAGCGTCGACTGTGGGGAGTCGACGGCACCCACCGCGATCCGCTTGCCGCGCAGATCCTCTGCGACGGAGATTCCGCCGCCCGACCGCGACACCACCGCCGACCGCAGGTCGCGATCGGTGTCGCGCATGAAGATCGGCGCCACCGTCGTCCCCGCGGCGCGCGCGAGCCGGTCTGCTCGCACCCATGCCAGCGGTGAGTTCCACGCCAGGTCGATATGACCGGCGAGCAACTCCTCCACCTGGCGTTCGTAATTCGAGTACAGCACGTAGTCGATCGCTGGTCCGTCGACCGCGCGCAGGTAGGCCCGGAAGCCCTCCCAGATCGTGACCACCTTGGGGTCGTACGCCACCGACCCGATCAAGATCTCTTCCATCGCTACGCCTCCGCCTGGCCGGGCTCGGCCCGTCCGAACTCGGCCGGGTCGATCAGTGGCAGCCCGCACAGCGCACGACCGACGATGTCCCACAACGCATCCGTCGTCGGTGCCATGACCTGGGCAGCGCGGGAGTCGCGGAATCTCCGTTCCACCGCGAGCTCGCGACGGAACGCGGCACCACCGCACGCCGTCATGGCGAGGTCCGCCGCAGCGGCCGAGCCCTGGTCCGCCGACGCCTTGGCCTCGAGCACCAGCAACGAGGCGTCCGGCCGACCGGCGACCACCGCACCGGCCGCGTCCGTGATCAGGGCGCGGTTGCGGTCCGCCTCGATCTGCATGCGCGCCAATCGTGTCCGCGCCGGAAGCTGCTGGGCCAGGCTCTGGTCGACGTGCTCGAGCCGGGTGCCCACCAGGTGTGCGGTGGTGGCCGCGGTGACCGCCTGCATCAACCCCAGGCTGGCGGACGCGTTGAGCACCAGGAACCACGGCAGAACCACCGACAGTGCCGCGTCGAGCCCGGCACCGTCGTCGCCCAGCATGTTCGCCCGGGGAATCACGACGTCGGCGCCCACCACCGGACAGGAATCGTTCCCGCGCAACCCGAGTCCGTCGAAGCCGCCGGCGACCGCGATCCCCGGCGTGGTGCGCGGCACGTACCACAGGGTCATCGGTCCCTCGGCGGCGAGCGGCCGCGACGACCACACGTAGGAGTCGGCGTGGTGGGCGGCGGTCACCCAGCTCTTCCGCGCGTCCAGCACGACCGCGTCGCCGCTCGCTCGCGCGGTGCTCAGGGGCGCCCAGAAGTGGCTGCGGGAACCGGATTCCGAGAACGCGAGCGTGGTGAGGTGGGTGCCCGCGGCGATCTCGGCGAGTGCGTCCGCGCGGCCTGCGGCGACGAGCATGGCAGTCGCGGAGTAGTGCATGGCGACGATCATCGCGGTCGAGCCGCACGCGCCCGAGATCCGGCGGATCACCTCGGAAGCCGTGTCGACTCCTGCGCCCGAGCCGCCGAACTCGGCCGGCACCGTGGCGCCCAGCGCGCCCGCGGCGGCGAGCGCGGCGATCGACGCCGAGGGGAATTCGCCGGTACGGTCGACCTCCGTGGCGGCGGGTGCGACCGACTCCGCGATCGCCGCGTCGACGCGTTCCACTAGGGAGGTGGCCAGGGGGGAAGTGGCGGTTTCGTCGTTGGTCACTGAGCGGATCCTCCGGTGTGGGCGACGGGACCCGTCGATCATCCCGCACACGAACGGTTCGTGGTTCACGAACCGTGTCGACCTGGTGGACCTTTTCTGCTGGACGACGGCTAGACGAGTTCCTCGCTGAGCCTGCCACCGTCGAGCCGCCACCGCCGCGTCGCGCGCACGGTGTCCAGCATCCGTCGGTCGTGCGTCACGAGCACGACGGTGCCGGTGAAGGACTCCAGCGCCTCCTCGAGCTGCTCGATCGCCGGCAGGTCGAGGTGGTTGGTGGGCTCGTCGAGCACCAGCAGGTTGACACCGCGCGCCTGCAGCAGTGCGAGACCCGCGCGAGTGCGCTCGCCGGGGGAGAGCGACGACGCCGGGCGGGGCACGTGGTGCGCCCGGAGCCCGAACTTCGCGAGCAGCGTGCGGACCTCGCCCACCTCCATATCGGGCACCTCGGCGGCGAAGGCGTCGATCAGCGGGACGTCGCCGACGAACCGGCCGCGCGCCTGATCGACCTCCCCGACCTCCACGCCCGAGCCCAATACCGCTGTCCCCGAGTCCGGCTCACGGCGGCCGAGCAGCATCGCCAGCAGCGTGGTCTTGCCGGCGCCGTTCGGCCCGGTCAGCAGGATCCGGTCGCCGTACTCGACGGTCGCCGTCACGGGCCCGAGGGTGAAGCCGCGGCCCGCGCCGTCCGGCCCGCCGCGGCCCGTGCC
>NZ_BAABFR010000133.1:0-11514 GCF_039541155.1 Tsukamurella soli | reverse complement strand
TCGGCCCGGATCAGACGTTGATCGCGTCGGTCGTCACGGACCGCACCGGCTACTTCCGCCTGGAGGGATTGACGGACGGGGTGTTCACGATCGTGGCGAGCGTGTACGAGCCGACCGCGGTGCAGGTACGCGTCGTCGGCGGCCAGCCGAACGTCGCCGACATCGCCCTCGGCGCCATGCGCGACTCGATCGCCTCCTAGGACACCTTTCGACAGGAATCGCCGTCCCGCGCACTCAGCCGCCGGACGGCGATTCTCTGTACGACGACGAGCTACGTGACCGCGGGAACCCGCACCCGGCTACCCGCCCACAGCACGACGGCGACGAGCGCGACGAGCACCACACCGGAGCCGAACACGGTCGGATCGAAGGACCGCGCGGCGGCGGTGCCCGCCTCGTTACGCGCGGACCCGGCGAGGAACGGGACGACGAAGAGAACGGCCACGCCGAGCACGGCCTCGATCGTCGTGACCACCGGGAAGTGCCGGACCGCGAGAGAGACGACGGTGCCGTCGCCGCCCGCCGCCCGCGCGGCACGGATGCGGGGCAGCAGCGCGCGCGTGTTGTAGGCGCCGCAGCACAGCAGCACCAGCACGAGCAGTAGCTTGATCCCGAGCGCGCGACCGTACGGCGTGTCGACCAACTGAGCCGGGCTGCCCACGTGCACCCACGCCAGCCACGACCCCGTCACCAGCAGCGTCCCCACGGAGTACAGCGCCACCACGCTGAAGCGGCGCCAGATCCTCGCCCACTCCTCCCCGCCGTCCGTCGCACCGTCTCCCGACCGCGCGCCACGCCGCGCGGGCTGCGCCACCAGCGCGAGCACGATCAGACCGCCCACCCAGAGCGACGCGCCCACGATATGCAGCCCGGTCAACGCACCCCGGGCCACGTCGTTGCCATCCGGTGAGTCGAGCGGCACCTCACCGGCCGCGGGCGCGGCGACGGCGAGCACGAGCACCGCCCACGCGAGCCCGCGCGACGGACGCGCCGTGGCGGCGATCATCGCGACGGCCAGCACCGCGAACAGCCCGGTCTGGACCGCCACCTCGGCGCCGTCGGTGACGTCCACGTAGCGCGAGATCGCGGCGGGCGAGAACCCCGTGGCCAGCCCCGCCTTCGCCGACTTGGCCACGGCCGACGCGAAATGCAGCGCGACGGTGACGATCAGAAACGTGGCGAGGTACGGCAGGACACGCCTCAGTCGCCGGGCGACGGTGGCGCCCGGCGTCCCCTCGGGCAGGGCGAGCACCGCGAGGCCCAGGCCCGCGCCGGTCGCGCTCATGAAGCCGAGCCGATAGCCGGTGGCCACGAGCACGGTCCACGCCGTCGGGGTGGGTGGGGCGGCCGCCAACGAGGTCACGATCATAGGGTCACGTTACCTACGGCCGTCGGCCTTCTGCGCGGCGATGCGACCGACGTACCGGCGAGCGTCCCCGCGTCAGCGTGCGGACCCACCGCCGGGTGTCGGCGGGATCGATCACGTCGTCCAGCTCGAACACCGTCGCGGCGCTCAGGGCCCGGCCCCGCTGGTACGCGAGCGCCACCAGCTGGTCGAACAACTCCCGGCGGGCATCGTCACCGTCGGCGGCCGCCAGCTCCTTGCTGAACCCGAGCCGCACCGCGCCTTCCAGTCCCATGCCGCCGATCTCACCGGTCGGCCAGGCGACGGTGAAGTCGGGTGCGCCGAACGAGCCGGCGGTCATCGCCATCGCCCCCAGGCCGTAGCCCTTGCGCAGCACGAACGCACCGAACGGCACGGTCATCCGCGCACCGAT
Source organism: Tsukamurella soli (assembly GCF_039541155.1). Classification (NCBI taxonomy): domain Bacteria; kingdom Bacillati; phylum Actinomycetota; class Actinomycetes; order Mycobacteriales; family Tsukamurellaceae; genus Tsukamurella; species Tsukamurella soli. The sequence goes on along the minus strand of NZ_BAABFR010000133.1, from coordinate 9,736 downwards.
CACGAACAGGCGGCTGAACCGGCGCACCGTCGCCGTCTCCTCCGCGTCGGGCCCCACCATGAATCCCGGGGTGTCGCAGAAGGACACGACCGGCAGCTGGAACGACTCGCAGAGGGTGAGGAAGTCGGCGAGCTTGTCGGCACCGTCGGCGTCGATCGCGCCGCCGAGGTGGCGGCTGGAGTTGGCGATCAGCCCGTAGGCGACGCCCTCGACGCGGATCAGTGCGGTGACGATGCCCGCGGCGTGATCGGGGCGGAGCTCGAGCACCGAGCCCACGTCCGCGACGGACGCGATCGCCGCGTGGATGTCATAGGCGCGCAGTCGGTTCTGCGGAACGACGTGCCGCGCGAGCCGCTGGTCCGGCGCCTCCCACTCGGGTATCGGCCCCTGGAAGTACGAGAGGTAGCGCTTGGCCAACTCGACGGCGTGGGCGTCGTCGCGGGCTACCAGGTGCACGACGCCGTTGCGGCGCTGCGTGTCGATCGGCCCGATCTCCTCGGGCCGGTACTCCCCGAGCCCGCCGCCGGAGATCATGGCGGGCCCACCCATCCCGATGTTGGCGTCGGGGGTGGCGATGATGACGTCGCAGGTGCCGGCCAGCGCGGCGTTGCCGGCGAAGCACCGGCCCGACACCACCGCGACCAGCGGCACCCGCCCGTTCAGCGCGCCGAGGGTGCGGAAGGTGGGGACGTCGAGCCCCGCCACGATCGGCAGGTCGGTGTCACCCGGTCGGCCACCGCCGCCCTCCGCGAACAGCACCACCGGGACCCGGTGCCGCTCCGCGAGTTCCAGCGCGCGGTCGGTCTTGGCGTGATTGCGCCAACCCTGGGTCCCCGCGAGCACGGTGTAGTCGTAGCTCAGCACCACGGCCTCGGCAGCGGCCGGCCCGAACACGTCGGCGCCGACCGTGGCGGTGCCGCACACCAACCCGTCGGCCGGGGTGTTGGCGATCAGATCCTCCTCGGACCGCCGCGTCCGCTGCGCGGCCAACGCCAGCCCGCCGTATTCGGCGAAGCTGCCGTCGTCCACGAGATCCGCGATGTTCTCCCGCGCCGTCCGGCGGCCACGCGCGTGCACCTTGGCGACCGCGGCGGGCCGGGCGGCGTCCCCGGTCGCGGCGTGGCGCCGCAGGACCTCGTCGAGGTCCGGGCGACCGGCGTCGAGGTCGTGTAGGTCGGGATCGACGGTGCCGGAGGAGGTCTCGGCCATGTCGTCGGCCGCGAAGGTGACGATCGGGTCGCCGGGCGCCACGGTACGGCCCGGCGCGGCCAGCACCCGACCGACCCGTGCGGCGACCGGGGCCGTCAGCACGTGCTGCATCTTCATGGCCTCGAGCACGGCGAGCTGCGCGCCGGCGGGTACCACGGCACCGGACTGCGCGACCTCGATCACGGTGCCCGCCATGGGCGCCCGCACCGCATCCTCGCCGGGGCCGGGCTGCTCCGCGGCGGCGAGGGGCCCGGTACGTCCACCTGCGTCGTGACCCACCCCGACCCCGTGCCCGGCCGCGAACAGCGAGTCGAGGCGGTCCGCGACGAAGTCGGTGGTGGCCGCACCGGCGGCCACCGCAGGGTCGGCAAGGATCGCGCTCAGCAGCGCGATATTCGTGTGGACGCCCTCCACCACGGTCTCGCCCAGCGCCGCACGGAGTTTGGCGACCGCGGTGGCATGCGACTGTGCCCGCGTGTGCGCGATCACCTTGGCGAGCAGCGAGTCGTAGCGAGGGCTGATGTCGAGCCCCGGCCGGCCATAGGTGTCTACCCGGATCCCCGGGCCGCTGGGCGGGGTGAACACCGTGAGGGTGCCGACGGACGGAGCCGGCGTGCCGTCGGGGCTCATCGTCTCGGCGCACACGCGAGCCTGGACGGCGATGCCGACGGCGCGGGCGGGTTCACCGGTCGCGATCCCCCCCGCGGCCGTGATCCCCGGCGGCAGACCGAGATCCGTCAGCCGCGCCCCCTGGGCGAGGGCGAGCTGCGCAGCGACCAGGTCGACACCGGTGGTCTCCTCGGTCACAGTGTGCTCCACCTGGATCCGCGGGTTCACCTCGAGGAACACGAATCCCGCGGCGGGCACCAGGAACTCCACCGTGGCGATTCCCCGGTAGCCGACGGACGCACACAGCCGAGCTGCGGCCGCGTGCATGGCGGCCCGCAGGTCGTCGGGAAGCGCTGCCGCGGGCGCGATCTCGATCAACTTCTGGTGTCGCCGCTGCACGCTGCAGTCGCGGTCGCCGAGCGCGCGGGCCCGCTCGCCGTCGGCCACGACCTGTACCTCGACGTGACGGGAGCGGGGCGAAAGCGCCTCCGCGAACACCGCCGGGTTCCCGAATCCGGCCTGCGCCTCCGCGGCGCACGCCGCGTATGCGGACGCCGCGTCGCCGAGCTCGCGGACGGCGCGCATACCCCGCCCGCCGCCACCGGCGACGGCCTTGATCATGACGCCGCCGGGGTGGCGCCGCAGCAGTTCCGCGACACCGTCGACGGTGGCCGTGCCCGAGGTGGCCGGCAGCACCGGCACCTCCGCGGCGACGGCCGCGGCGCGCGCGGCGGCCTTGTCGCCGAACGTCTGCAACGCGGCCGGGGCGGGACCCACGAAGATCAGCGCGGCGGCCTCGCATGCCCGGGCGAACGGCGCACTCTCGCTGAGAAATCCGTAGCCCGGGTGGACCAGATCGGCGCCCGCCGCCGTGGCCGCGGATACCAGCGACGCGATGTCGAGGTACGCGCCCGCGCCGGACGCGGGCAGCTCGACGGCGAGGTCGGCGGCTCGGCAGTGCGGCGATCCGGCGTCGTCGGCCGCGTACACGGCGACGGTGCGGATGCCGAGTTCCGCTGCCGTGCGGATGATCCGGAGCGCGATCTCACCGCGGTTGGCGATCAGGACGGTGGTCACCACGGATCCCCGTTCTCGGCGCGCACGGCCGCCCGGTCGAGCAGCTCACCCTTGCGGATCTTCCCCGTCGCGGTCATCGGCAGCTCGTCCACGACCTCGATGTCGGGGACCTTGTAGCCCGCCATGTTGGCGCGCGCCCACTCGGTGACCGCGGCGGCGTCCGCCGCGGACCCGGGCGACAGCGCGACGAATGCGTAGGGTCGTTGTCCCCGTGTGGGATCCGGCCGCGGCACCACCGCCACCGCCACGATGTCCGGGTGCATGCGCAGCAGCGCCTCGACCTCGGACGGGAAGACGCTCATGCCGTTCGTCTTGATCATCTCCTTGGTGCGCGCGAGGTAGTGGAGCGCACCCCACTCGTCGAGCCGGCCCACGTCGCCGGTGTGCAGCCAGCCGTCCCGCAGCGCCTCGGCGGTAGCGTCGGGCCGGTTGTGGTAGCGCGTGAGCAGCGACGGGCTGCGGACGATGATCTCACCCGAGGTACCGACCGGCACCGGAGCGCCGGAATCGTCCACGATCAGGATGTCCGTGCCGGGCACGGGGTGGCCGCAGAACACCGGATCGGTGGCGAGATCGGCGTCGCCGTCCTGGAATCCGAGGGTCGTGGTGTCCGCCGTGTGCGTCTCGGTCATGCCGTAGCTGGCCTCGCGCAGCACCCCGCCGGTGGTCGCCCGCCACCGGGCCCGGATCTCGGGCGTCAGCTTCAGCACGAACGAGACCGCGAGCGCGTTCCGGACGGTGGCGGCGCGCGCACCGTCGAAGCCGGGCAGGTCCATCAGCTCCACGTAGTTGTCGACGGTGCCCACCATGTCGGTCACGCCGTATCGCTCGATCAGCGCCAGCGCCGCCTCGGGGTCCCAGCGGGTCATCAGCACCACCGGCCCGCCGCCCACCAGCGGCAGCAGGATCCCGAAGTCCTCCCCCGCGATCCAGAACACGGGCAGGAAGTTCAGCGTCACCGAATCACCCTGTGCCACCTTCCGTCCCGCGCCGGCGAGGGCCGTCGCCGCCGTGTACACCATGTGCCGCTGGGTGTGCTCGCAGCCCTTGGGCATCCCCGTGGTGCCGCCGGTGTAGTTGAGCGCGGCGAGGGCGTCGACGTCGGTGGGGACCGCCGCGGCGGGCTCGCTCGCGACGATGCCCGCCCAGTCGGTCTCCGCACCGGAGATGGGGAACGGCACCGGCACAACGGGTTCCGTGTCCAACATGTCGGACAGAGCGGTGTAGGCCACGCGGCGCACACCGGTATCGGGTACCACGGTGGCTACCAGGTCGGCGAAGGTGTCCTGGGTCAGCAGCACACTCACGCCGGCGTCGGTGAGCTCATGGCGCAGCTCGTGCTCCCGGAACAGCGGGTTGATCGGCACGTGTACACAGCCGGCCTTGAGTACCCCGAGCATCGCGACGTGGAACTGGGGGCAGTTGCCGAGATGCACGCCGATCCGGTCGCCGTGCCGCACGCCGACGCCCAGTAGCCACCCGGCGAACCGGTCGGACAGCTCGTCGAGTTCGGCGAACGTGACGTCGCGGCCGTAGAACGCGATTGCGACGGTGCGGGGTCGCTCCGCCGCCCAGTGCCGCAGGTGATCGACCACGCCGCCCGCGACGGGGTGGTCGACGGTGCCGGGAACCGCTGCGGGCCGACACTTCTCCTGCAGCGCACGCACGTGGCGTGCGGCGTCGTCCAGTTGCTGGGCTCGGGTCACTTGTACCTCTCCTCGGGGCCGCGCGGCGCGCGGTCGTGCTCACCCGCCGGGGCGGGACCGGTCGAGACGCCGACGAGGCGCTCGGTGATGACGATGTGGTCGTCGATGAACCGCTCGCGCTCGGCCGCCGACGCGCGGGCGAGCCGAGCCGCGCCGATGGTGAGCGCATCGGACAGGGTGTCGACGATGCGGGCGGCCGGCACGCACGGGTCGATCGCGCCCGCAGCGTCGAGCCGCTCCAGGAAGCGCGCGAATCGACGCCGGGTGCGGGTACGTACGGCCTCCCACTCCCGGGCGACCACCGGGTCCACGCCGGCGCGGTGCTCGATCAGGGCGAGCAACGGCGCGTTGGCATACACGGCCCGCGCGAACGCACGCGTGGTGGCGGCGAGGACGTCCCGGGGGGACACGGCATCCACGTCGACCACCATCTGCGCATCCGACAGGGCTCCGCACACCCGCGCGGTGAGCGTCTGGAACACCTCGTCCTTGGAGGCGAAGTACGCGTAGAACGTGGGCCGTGACGTCTGCGCCCGCGCCGTGATCGTCGCCGCGGTGGTGCGCTCGTACCCGTCCTCGACGAAACAGCGGGCCGCAGCGGCGAGCAGTTCGTCGAGCCGGGGACCACCGCCCTCCCGCCGTGCCGACCGGGCCTGTTCGGCGGCATGCGATGTGTCCACCATCACACTGTGCATTGACGCGGACGTCAATGTCAAGACTTGAGGCCTGCACCACCGATGTGCCCGATGTGATCGCCGCCGCGCCCGCGGCGGGCGGCCTCAGCCCTTGTAGTCCTCGACCACCCGCGCCGACCGCAGCTGCGCGTCGTTCGGGTTCTGATGGAACTCGCGCGTGGCCCGCCGCTGCCGCAGCAGATCCCACAGCTGGTCGAGGTGCGTCTCGATGTCGCGCAGGCGCCGGTGCTCCGACTCCCCGTCGATCTCCCCCGTTCCGAGCTGGCGTCGCAGCTCGTGCTCGGTGTCGATCAGGTCCTTGATCTGGGCGTGGAGATCCGCGTCGGCCATGCGGTCATGATGCCAGAGGACGCCCCTACGAGGCCGGGGTGGCGGGTGGATCCACCCGCGGCGTCGACGGATTCGGCGGCGTGACCACCGGACGTGCCGCCGGGGTCGACGCCCCGGTCGCGCGCGGGTTCTCCGTCGCACCCGAGTTCTTCGTCGCACCCGAGTTCTCCGTCGTACGCGTGCCCGGAGCCCACGCCTTCCCCTCGGCCGGCGCGGCAGCGGGCGCCGACTTCGGTGCGGCGGGCGGGCGCGGCGCCACCACGGTCGCCTCGACGACGCGCCGATCCTGTGTGGGCCCGCTCATCGCGGACGCCCCGGCCCGTGCCGCGTCGGCGGCGGTGCGGATCGCGAACTTGGGGATGCTGGCGAGCACGTTGGTGACGGGCGCGGCCACGTTGTTCGCGGCACCCACGACATCCTGGATCACGGCGAGCTGCTGGTTCATCGACAGCAGTACCGGTGCGATCTCGGCCACCGCGTTGGTCATCTCGATCGTCCGGATCAACAGGCCGTCCTCGGCGATGATCGTGCTGATCACCCCGTCCTCCGCGACCAGCCGGTCGACGATGCCGCCGGGCGCGGTGGCCTGGTCGAGCGGGCCGCCCGGCCGGATCACCCGGTCCACCAGGCCGTCCTCATCGAACAGGTCGGCCACGCGGTCCACTGCACCCCCGGGCCCCACCAACCTGTCGATCGCGCCGCCGGGCGCGATCAGGTCGGCGCACCGGCCCAGGATATAGGGGACGTTCATCACGGCGGTCACGAGGTTGTCGCTGCGCTGCTGCCCCTTCGCGGCCTCCGGATCGACCTGGTCCGCCGCGAAGTGGACCACGTCGCGCGCCACGCCGGCCGTCTGCTGCGCCGCGGTGAGGCCGAGGTCGGCGAGCGCGAGGCCCAGCTTCGTAGGCCCTACCAGCGCCTTGGGGAACTCCATGCGGTCCAGCGTATCCCCAGTCGCACACAGCGGTCGCTCAACCGGACCGCCCCGGCGTCGGGCTCACGACGTAGGTCACCGTCGTCCCATCGGACGAGACGCCCACCGTCAGGTCGCCGCGCCGGTACACCGCGCCGAGCTCGCCTGCATCGAGCGGCGTGTCCGGGGTGACCGGGCGGAACCCGGCGGCGAGCAGAGCGCGCGACGCGGCCACCGTCGTACCGCCCGCAACCGTCAGGCGCCAGACCGGGTGCCCCACGTCGATCCGCTCGGCCGCACGCACCTGCCCCTCGACGGGAACCTGTGCCGATGGGAATCCGGACGGCAGCGCCACGCCGGCGGCGTCCCGGCCCCCGCAGGCACACGACAGGGCGGCGATGCACACGAGTGCACCCGCCGCCCCGCAGAGTCGGATCAGGGGATTCAGATGGTGATCTTCCCCGCGGCCAACGCCTTGAGGACCTTCTTCTCGCGCCGGGCCCGCGCGAAGCGGGACAATACGACCAGGGCGACCAGCGCACCCACGCCCGCCGCAGCAGCGATCACCGGCGGCCGGGTGACGGTGGCCACCACGGACGCCTTCGCGGATTCGGCGAGCTTGGCCGGGTCCGCGCGCTGGCCCAGCTGGTCGAGCGTCGCGGCCAACTGCTCGCGGGCACGCTCGATGTCGCGCTCGATGCTCTCGGTGTCACGTGGCACGTCGGCCTCCTGTACGTCACTCTCGGCCGGCCTGCCGAAGGCCTACCGGTGAAGCGGTCTCAACCTGCTGAACGGTACTGCGCTGCCGCAGCTCCCCGAGTAGACAATAGCCCAGTGCCGAACGTCGCCTGCACCTGAAGCCACTGGGCCAGCACCTGGCAGCCGGTCAGCGCGTCGTCCTCGTACCGCCGGCGGTGCAGCGGCTCGGCCGCATACGCCACGTGCCGGCTGCCGCGCGGGTTGACGACCCGCCCGGCGAACCGCAGCGTCGGCAGGTACCCGAGGATCTCCGTGGCGGCCGTGCGCAGCCGGCGCACGTCCCGCAGCCACTGGCTCCGCGCGAACACCGTCTTCGCGGCGTTCTGGAACAGGCCGACGCGATAGCGGGCCAGCGCGGCGGGCGCCCAGGCGCCGACGGTGGCCAGCGACAGCGACGCCGTGGCGTCCGCGAGGTCGCGCACCAGCGAGTCGCCGCTGGCGTTGCAGATCACGTCCTCGGGGTGCGACACCCACAGCACGGGGAGCGATTCGGGCACATACGGCCCCGGGCCCGCCACGCCGTAGCCACCACACCGCGGATCCGCACCGACGGGCTGGTGCGGGTCGGAGATCAGGCCCACGGCCAGCAGGCCGGGATGCGCCACCGCACCGTCGGCGATCGCGCCGAGCACGCGGCGGATCACCACGGCACCCTGCGAGTACCCGATCAGCACGACGGGGCCGTCCGCCTGGTCGAGCGCGGCGAGCAGGTTGGCCACGCCCAGCGCGACGCTGTCGGCGTAGCTGATGCCCGACCGTGCCGGAACCGGCCCGTACGACGCGGGATAGCCCACCCAGCGGGCGATGAACCGGTCGTCCAGCTCGCGGGTCACGTACCCGAGCATGCCGCCGACCTCGGTACGCGCGTCACCGTCGTACGACTCGCCGGTGCCCCCGACAGCGAGGACCGTCACCCGGCGGGGCGTCGCGCGAAGGGCCTTCGTGGTGTCCATGCGGCCACGCTGCCGACGGCGACTGAGACATCGCTGAGGGCCGACTGAGGTCGCCTGACAGACGCGCCGATCACGGCCCTGAGCTGCGAAGACGCCGACCGGCTGTGGGCGATTCCACAGCCGGCCGGCGTCGGTCCGGCGGTCACATCCCGCGCCGTGCCAGGCCGCGGGCACAGGTTCCGATCAGGTCGTCGGCAGCCCCACGTACTTGGTCACCAGGTACTCGTGGATCCCCTCCGAACCGCCCTCGCTGCCGAGGCCCGAGTCCTTGATGCCACCGAACGGCGCCGCCGCGTCGGAGAGGGCACCCCGATTGACGCCCACCATGCCGTACTTCAGGCCCGCGGCGACGCGCAACGTGCGCTGCAGGTCGCCGGTGTAGAAGTAGGACGCCAGGCCGTACTCGGTGTCGTTGGCCATCTCGATCGCCTCGGCCTCGGTGTCGAACCCGCGGATCGCGACGACGGGGCCGAAGATCTCGTCACGGACGATCCGGGACGTGGCCGGCACGTCGTCGAGCACGGTGGGCGCGTAGAAGTAGCCGTCGCCCGGCAGCTCGTGGCCGCCGGTGGTGACCCGGGCACCGTCGGCGACGGCCTCGGAGACGAGCGCGGCGACGTTCGCACGCTGCTTCGCGGTGATCAGCGGGCCCACGTCGACGCCCGGCTCGGCGCCCACACCGGTGGTGAGCGCGGCTATGCGGGCGGTCAGGCGCGCGGTGAACTCGGCGCGCACGGTGTTCTCGACGAGGAACCGGTTGGCAGCGGTGCATGCCTGGCCACCGTTGCGCATCTTGGCGGCCATCGCGCCGTCCACGGCGGCGTCGAGATCGGCGTCCCCGAACACGAGGAACGGCGCGTTGCCGCCCAGCTCCATCGACGTGCGCAGCACGCCGTCGGCGGCCCTCGCGAGCAGTGTGCGCCCCACCCCGGTGGATCCGGTGAACGTCACCTTACGCAACCCCGGATCAGCGAACACCGCGTCGGCCACCACCGTCGGGGTCGAGCAGGGCAGCACGGCCAGCACTCCGTCGGGCAGGCCCGCATCGGCGAACACCTGCGCCATCCGCAGCGCGGTAAGCGGCGTGGCCTCCGCGGGCTTGACGATCATGGTGCAGCCCGCGGCCAGTGCGGGTCCCACCTTGCGGGTGATCATCGCGAGCGGGAAGTTCCACGGCGTCACCGCGAAACACAGGCCGACGGGCTCGTGGGTGACCAGGATCTGGCCGTTGCCGGCCGGGGCCGGGCTGATGCGGCCGTTGATCCGCACGGCCTCCTCCGAGAACCACTCGAGAAAGCTCGCGCCGTAGGCGACCTCGGCCCGGGAGTCGGAGAGGGGCTTGCCCATCTCTGCGGTGATCAGGGCGGCGAACTCCTCGGTGCGCTCGATCAGAGCGTCGAAGGCGCGCCGCAGGATCCGCGCACGCTCGCGCGAGGGGGTTGCGGCCCAGGCCGGGCCGGCGGCGTGCGCGGCGCGCAGCGCGAG
>NZ_BAABFR010000132.1:0-11587 GCF_039541155.1 Tsukamurella soli | reverse complement strand
CCACCGGCCCGGCACCGCTCACCGGGCCGGCACCCAGCCGTCGCAGCACCACCTCGCGGGTCGGCTCGGGCAGGCGCCCGGCGGCGATCAGCAGCGCTGCGGCGTCGGACAGGTCGGGGCGGCGACCGGGGATCGCCCTGGCCTCACACCACCTGCGAATCGGAGCGTCGATGTGCGCCTCGCTCATGCGTCACCTCCCGTCGCTCCCCTCGAATGGCCGGCGTACCCGGCCCATTCTCGCCGAACGCCGTGATCCTGCGCAGCGCCCAGGCGAGCGGCACCGTGACCACGCTCGTGTACACGAACGCGAGCACCACGTTCCCGGTGAACACGTGCCAGTGCAGCACGTTGGTCAGCAGGATCTCCATGACCATCAGGTGCACCAGGAAGAACTCGTACGAGATGCCGCCCAGCCAGACCAGCGGACGACTCGCGAGCAGGCGGTCGTACCAGCCGCGGCGAGCCGCCGCCGGGGGCAACGCGAGCGGCGCGATCACCGCCACGGCGAACACCACGTACAACGCCGACTTCAGAACGGCCTGGCCGACGTTCTGCGGAATCATCGTCGGCGGCCCTGCCACGGCGAGGCACGCGGCCAGATAGGCGGCCATCGCGGCCACCAGGCACGACGGCGTCGCCCATCGCGGCCAGGCACGCACGAGCGGTTCGGCGACCGTCAACGCCATGCCGCCGAGGAACCACCACAGATACGCGGGCGGCCACATCCGCGCGGTGATGTTGGGGACGTGCGGGGCGATCGCGTCCCAGGCGGGGGACACCACGGCGAGCACTGCGAGGGCGACGAGCAGCCGCGCGGGGCGCCACCGGTACCGGCACACGAGCACCGTGAGGAACCACCCGATCAGCGGCAACACGACATAGAACGCGACCTCGACGCACAGGCTCCACGTCTGCGTCAGCCCCACCCGCATGTACCCGAACTCGTAGATCTGGATCAGCGGGAGGTGCCGCAGGTAGCCGACGAAGCCGTGCCCCGATGGGTTGGACTCCTGCCGCACCAGCCCGATCAGGTAGACGAGGGTCACCACCAGCCAGTACGCGGGCAGCACGCGGCGGAACCGGTGCCAGGCGTAGCGACGCAGCGCCGGCTGTCGGTCCGATCCGCTGGTCAGGACGGCCACCCACGGGCGGAACAACAGGTATCCGGACAACGCGAAGAACAGTGGCACCCCGACCTCGAGTCGGGCCCAGGAGTGGCCCGCAAAGTCGTCGGTGTAGCGGCCTGTCGAGAACGCGGCGTGCGTCGCGCACACGGCCGCCGCGGCGACCGCGCGGAGACCGGTGAGGGAGGCGACGCGCTGTTTCACCCGTCCATCATGCCCGGCGCCGGAGATCCGGCACCGTCGGCCACCTAGCGCTGGGGGACCGGGCAGGCCTCCTCCGCCACGGCGACCACGGTGGGGTCGGCCGGCACGGGCGGCCTGGCTCCCTCCTCGTACTCGGCGCCGCGCAGCGCGGGGGCGTCGAGGAGCAGGGCCACCTCGTCATCGGAGAACACCCGGCCGCGCGACAGGAACCGCACGCCCTCCGGCCCCTCCAGCGAGAAGCCGGACCCGCGGCCGGGCACCATGTCGATGATCAGCTGGGTGTGCTTCCACGCGTCGAACTGCGAACCGGAGATCCAGACGGGGACGGTGTCGGCACCGTCGGGCAGGTCGGGCGAGACCTCCCCCGACTCGGCGCGCAGATCGAGCACGCCCAGCAGCACATCGCGGTCGCCCACGATGAAGTCGCCGAGCGGATAGCACATCGGAGACGACCCGTCGCAGCAGCCGCCGCTCTGGTGGAACATGAGTGCACCGTGGGCGTCACGGAGCTGCCGCAGCATGGCCTGGGCTTTCGCGGTGACGAGGGCGCGAGCGGGCGGGTGCACTTGGGTGCCTCCTCGGCTGAATCGGGGACTACCTCGACGGTAGCCCTGCCGATGTGTCCTCCGCCACAAACCTGGCGCGCACTACCCGATCGGCGAGGCTCCGCTGAAATCTACGTCCACGCGGCGCGCCTCCGTCCGAGCGGGCACATGCGCCGCTCCGACGTAGATTCCCCGCGCTCACACCGCCCGGAACGCGCGTCGGTAGTGCAGCGGCGCCATTCCGACGTCACGCCGCAGGTGCTGCCGCAGGCCGGCCCCGGAGCCCAGACCGGAACGCAGCGCGATCTCGTCCACCGGTAGGTCGGTGGTCTCGAGCAGTTCCCGCGCCAGGTCGACGCGCTGCCGCAGGATCCACGCGCCGGGGGACTGGCCGGTCTCCTCCCGGAACCGGCGGTTGAACGTGCGCAGGCTCAGCTGGGCGCGATCGGCGAGGGCCCCCACCGTCAGCGGCTCGTCGAGCCGCCCGGCCGCCCAGGCCCGGACGGCGGCGGTCGACCCGGTACCGGTCACGGGCACCGGCCGGTCGACGAACTGAGGCTGTGTGCCCTCGCGCGCCGGCGGGAGCACACAGTGCCGCGCGACGCGGTTCGCCACCGCAGCACCGTGGTCGGTGCGGATGATGTGCAGGCACAGGTCCAACCCGGCGGCGAGGCCGGCCGAGGTGAGCACGTCACCGTCGTCGGTGAACAGCACCTGTTCGGCGAGCCGCACGCTCGGATAGAGCCGGCGCAGGTCGGCGCCGTACTTCCAGTGGGTGGTCACCGTCCGCCCGTCGAGCAGGCCCGCGGCGGCGAGGACGAACGCCCCCGTGCAGATGGACACCATGCGGGTCCCGGGCCGGATCAGGGCGAGTGCAGAGCGCAGGTCGTCGCCGAGGACGCCGCGGTGGCGGGGGCCGTCGACCGTGGTCCCCGGGATGACGACGGTGTCGGCGCGCGCGAGCACTTCAGGGCCGGTCTCGGGGATCACCCGGTAACCGCGGGTCGTGGCGACCGGCTCGCGCGCGACGCCGCAGGTGACGATGTCGTAGAGCGGCTGTCCCGCATCGTCGACCGCCTCGGAGAAGCACATGGGAGGGATGGACGCGTCGAATCCGACGAGCGGCTCGATCACGAGCACGGCCACGGTGTGCATGGCACGATTCTTACATAAGTTGTCATATATGCCACTGGCTTCGTCGCCGGCCGATCCGCGAAGCTGGGACCGTGAACAACCCCATTCGCATCCGCCTCCCCCACTACGCATGGGTCATCGCCACCGTGACGTTCGTGGCGATGCTCGGCGCCGCGGGCTTCCGGTCGGTGCCTGGAGTCATGATGGACCCGCTGCACGCCGAGTTCGGTTGGTCGCACGCGACGATCGGGCTGGCGATGTCGGTGAACCTGGCCCTGTACGGCCTCACGGCCCCGTTCGCGGCCGCGCTGATGGATCGCGTCGGGGTGCGCCCCGTGGTGTGCGGCGCCATGACGCTGATCGCCGCGGGCACCGGGCTCGCGACGCTCATGAACGCCAGCTGGCAACTGATACTGCTCTGGGGCGTACTGGTGGGCCTCGGGACCGGGTCGTGCTCGATGGCCTTCGTGGCCACTGTCGCGACCCGGTGGTTCGTCGCCCGCCGCGGTCTGGTGACGGGCGTCCTCACCGCGGCGAGCGCGACCGGGCAACTGATCTTCCTGCCGATCGTCGCCGCGCTCACGCAGCGGTACGGCTGGCGGACCGCGTCGCTGCTGGTGACCGCCGTCGCGTTGGCGGTCGTCCCGGTGGCCGGCCTGCTGCTGCGGTCGTTCCCCGCCGACAAGGGCATCCCGCCATACGGCTCCGACGAGGTGGTGGCCCGCCCCGCGTACGTCGGCGGCGCCGCGTCGGCCGCGCTGCGAACGCTGGCCGACGCGGCCCGGCACCCGGCCTTCTGGCTGCTCGCGTGGAGCTTCGCGGTGTGCGGTGCATCGACGAACGGCCTGCTGCAGACCCACTTCATCCCGGCCGCCGGCGACCGCGGGATGCCGGCGACGACCGCCGCCAGCCTGCTGGCACTGATCGGTGTCTTCGACGTGGTCGGGACCATCGCCTCGGGATGGCTGACCGACCGCGTCGACTCACGGGTGCTGTTGGTCGTCTACTACGTCGGCCGCGGTGCCGCCCTGGCGCTCCTACCCGCGCTGCTCCGTGGACACGTGACGCCCAGCCTGTGGGTGTTCATCCTGTTCTACGGACTGGATTGGGTGGCGACGGTGCCGCCCACGATCGCCCTGTGCCGCGAGCACTTCGGCGACCGCTCGGCAGTCGTGTTCGGGTGGCTGTTCGCGGCGCATCAGCTGGGTGCGGCGTTCGCGGCGACCGGCGCGGGCTACCTGCGGGACGCGCTGCACAGCTACGACCCCGCGTTCTACATCGCGGCGACGCTGTGCGTATGCGGTGCGGTGATGTGCGCGATGGTCCCGCGGGTGCGCCGACCGGCCGGCGAGCCCGAGCCGGTCGCATCCCTCACCTGATCAGAAGTCGTTGCAGTACCCGCAGATGCCCTGCGTGGTCAGCTCCGTGAAGCAGTTCGGGCACAGCTTCGGCTTGGGCGGCTCGGGCTTCGCCGGCGCGGCTTTCGCGGCCTTCCTCGGGCGCGCCGCGGGGTCCTTGGGCGTGCGGGCCGACGGTGCGGGGCGACCGGCCTTCGCGGGCGCCGCCTTCACTGCGGCGCCGCGCCCCTTGCGCTTGTCCGCGACGCGGGGCGTCAGCACCGGGCCGCCGTCGGCGGGGATCGTGGCGCCGAAGTGCTGGTAGCACTGGAACCGCGCGAACGCCGCGTGCATGTCGAGGTCGTCGGGCCGCGGAAGGCCGGCGACGCGCAGGACGTGCAGGTAGGCGTCACCGACCGTCTGGTCGAGGCGCACGCACAGCGCCGTGAGCGGCGGTTCGGCCGCGGCGTGGCAGCTCTCCGTGACGCGAGCGAGCAGCGAGTCGATCCATACCCGCACCGGCCCGCCAGCCTTGACACCGGTGTCTGCCTGCACGCGTGCGGCGAGCTCGGCCTGGGTGAGGAACGCGCCGTAGACGTGCGCCGTCTCGGCGAGGACGTCGTGGGCGGAGGCCGCCCATCCGGCGAGCGCCTTGTCGATGTCGACGGCGACCTCATCGGCCGCGCGCCACGCCTTCATGTCGGGATGTTCGGGGGTTACGTCTGCGGGGCTGGCCACCTGTCAAAAGTACGGCGCCAGAGGGACCATAGGCGAATCGGCCATGACCGGTGCGCCTCCGCCGCAGGCACGGGCGCTCTCATCGGTCCCGTCCCCGTGCCTCACCGGTCGACCTCGAACGTGATCAGGATCCGCTCGACCGGTTCATCGGTGTCGACGATCGGCGTGCATGCATGCCACCGGACGCCTTCCGGCGCCGGCGGCAGGGCCTGAATCTCGCGCAGCATGCCTGTCACACGGTCGGTTCGGTCGGCGAGGTACCCATGCTTTCGCAGCCGGGGGTCGCCCAAGTCGATCGTCACGCGCTCGCCGGCCCGCGGGAACCCCGGCCCGAACAGATCGGCAGGGCCACCGATGAGGAGCGTCCGCCGTCGCCGCTCGATGGCGGCGTGGCGCTCAGCCATCTGCTTCGGGGTGGGCTCGAATCCGGTCCCCACCCACTGGTCGAGAACCGAGTACTCGTGTACCCGGGTGATCCGCGCCGAGACGGTCACACACGCGGTGGCCTCACCGTGCCACGAGAGGCTCAGGGAGAACCCGCCGCCGGTCGGGTCACTGTCCCGTTCCCAAGCATGAGGCCGCCACGCACAGCAGCGATTCGCCCACCGCGCCCGGAGAATTAATCGATCAATATTCCGCTAAACGGGTGAAATACCGCGAATGCCTGTACCGGTCACCGCGCCCCCTGCGAATAGCCGGGCATGAAGAAAATGATTGCTCTGGCCGTGGGGGTCCTCACCCTCTCGGTTCTCGTGTTCCTGTTCGGCGATACCGCCTCGAATGCCGCCACCATGCACCCTACGTGGTTCTGCGGTCCTCACTGGCACCCGGGCTTCTGGGGCCCCGGCATCTGGCACCCCGGCTACTGGGCGTGGGGTCACTGGCATCCGGGCTGGTGGGGCCCCGGCTTCTGGCACCCGGGCTGGTGGGGCAACGGCTGCTGGTGATCTGACCTCGCACCCCTGATCCCCACTACAGCTGGACCACTCATCCACGAGTTCCCTCCCGAAGGAATCAGCCACCTCCGGGAGGGGATTCCCATGTGCAGGGAGCTTTCCCCAATCGCACCTTCGCTATTCGAGTGGGCATAATCGATCCGCTTCAGCGCAGATTGTTTCCCTTCTCGGATCGCGCCAGAGTGCGGTCGACTATTCGCTCCGTGAGCTCGGCGACATTGCGCCACCGCAGCGCGGCGCCATCGAAGTTCATGTTCCGCTCGGCGATGATGTCCTTGAGTCGATACGCCCGAGGGCGGCGAGACGGCCTGGCCCCGGTCCGCTGCGGAGTCCGGTGTCGACGGCCTGCGTGCCGGGTTGGCCGGCGGCATCGAATGGCGAATGAGTCCGCCGAGATCATCTAACCGCGTTCATCGCTTTCCCGAGACCCCCGGGACAACGAGGCGAGGGCTGCGATCAGACCCAGTACGGCCGACACACCGAACACCACGATCAGCCCTTGATGGAACGGGCCCGATACGATCGACGGGAAGAACGTGTGGCCGGTGAGGGCCGCCTCGTTCGCCGGCGTCAAGTGGCCGAGGACGCCCGTGGGCTGCAACAGCTCGCGGATCGGGTTGACCCCGAGGATCGCGGCGAACAACGACGAGACCGGAGGCAAGGCGCCGATCTGCTGCGCCACACCCGTCGGTACGCCGTGCGTCTCGAGGCCCGCGGTCAGGGTGTGCGGCAGCGAGCCGGCCAGACCCGCGATCATCAGCGAGAAGAACACGCCGATCGACAGCGAGGTACCCGTGTTCTGGAATGTCGAGCGCATACCGGAGGCTGCGCCGCGCTGCGCCGCGGGCACGCTGGACATGATCGACGACGAGTTGGGCGAGCTGAACATTCCCACGCCGACACCGTTGAGCGCCACCAAGATCGCGAACAGCCAGTACGGGAAGTCGATAGGGAGCAGCATGAGACCTACGAAGCTCACCGCGAACACGAGCGCGCCCGCCGTGGCGAATCGACGGCTGCCGAACCGGTCGGACAGTGTCCCTGACACCGGCCCGGCCACGAGAAAGCCGACGGTGAGCGGTAGTAGGAAGATGCCCGCCCACAGTGGCGTCTTCGAGTAATCGTATCCGTGCAGCGGCAGCCAGATGCCCTGCAGCCAGATGATCAGGACGAACTGCAGACCACCCTGCGCGAGCCTGGTGAGGAAGCCGGCGATGTTGCCGGCGGCGAACTCGCGGATCTTGAACAGCCCCAGCTGGAACATCGGTTCCGCCACGCGCGTCTCGATCACTATGAAGGCCACGAGCAGTACCGCGCCGCCGACCATCTCAGCGATCACCACGGGGTTGTTCCAGCCCATCGCCTGGCCCCGGTACGGGTGGATTCCCTCCGTGATGCCGATCAGCACGGCGCTCAGTCCCACGGCGAATGTCACGTTGCCCCACCAGTCGATCCGGCCCGGTCGCCGCACGCCGGTCTCCCGAAGGTTGCGGTAGGCCCAGATCGTCGCGAACACACCGACGGGGACGTTCACCCAGAACACGGCACGCCAGTCCCAGATGGTCAGCAGGCCGCCGGCCACGAGACCGATGAACTGCCCTGCCAGACCGGCGATCTGGTTGATACCGAGGGCGAATCCCCGGCGATCGGCTGGGAACGCATCAGTGAGGATCGCCGCCGAGTTCGCCATCAGCATCGACCCACCGAGCGCCTGCAGCACGCGCCACCCGATCAGCCACATCGCGCCGCCCGGGCCGTGGAACGGGTCGAACGACAACAGGATCGACGCGACTGTGAAGACGGCGAAGCCCGCATTATAGATCCGGACGCGGCCGAACATGTCACCGAGCCGCCCCACGGTGACTACGAAGACGGCCTGCACCAGTCGGTACCCCATGATCATCCACAGCAGGTAGCCGACGTTGCCGGGCGCAAGCGGGTTCAGGTCGATGCCCCGGAAGATCGCCGGCAGCGAGATGAGGACGATCGAACCGTCCAGCGCCGACATGAACATCGCCGCCGTCGTGTTGGCCAGCGCGATCCAGCGGTAGCGCCCGCCCGGCGTCATCCCTTCGGCACCGTCGGCGCAGGCCTCGGCCCCCGACGTCGTGCCGGCGCTCACAGTTCCTCCGCAATCCGTTGCAGCAGTGGGACGGCCGCCGCCAGCGTCGCGATCTCGGCCGGGCTCAGCGCCGCCTCCACCGCGCGGGTCAGGTGGCGATTGCGCACGGCCCGCTCGGCCTCGACGGCGGTGCGCCCGGCGTCGGTGAGCGACAGCACCACTCGGCGTCCGTCCGCGGGGTCGGCAGTCCGGGCCAGGAACCCCCTGTCCTGCAGGGCCCGTACCGTCGCCCCCATCGACTGCGGGCTGATCTGTTCGATGCGGGCGAGGTCGGCCGAGGTCATCGCGCCGAGGCGGTCGATCCGCACGAGTGCCGTCAGTTCGGGCAGAGGGAGCGCGCCGTCCGTGGTGGCGGCGCGCAGGCTGCGGCGTAGCAGCCCCAGGCTCACGCGCAGGGTTGCCGCGACGTCACCGAGATCTGGTTCAGTCATATTGACAGTCTGGACTGATAAGTTCAGACTGTCAATCTAGTCCCGGCCCCACCCCGGTGCGGCAGGCGCGGGCGTATCGTGCCCTGCAGGGCACGATACGGACGACGCGATCGGAGGTGACCGAGCATGCCATCGCAACACGTATCCACGTTCGCCGCGCCGGATGGAACGGTCCTGGCCTATCGCGACGTCGGGGCGGGCCACCCCGTGATCCTGCTGCACGGCTTCGTCGCCACAGGCGCCATGTGGTCGGACGCGGGGATAACGGACCGGTTCGTGCAGCAGGGATTCCGGGTGATCCTCCCCGATCTGCGCGGGCACGGCGCGAGCGCCCGACCGCACGCCGCCCCCGCCGACGTGCTCGCCGCCGACGGGCTCGCGCTCATCGACGCGCTCGGCCTCGAGACGTATGCGCTCGGCGGCTACTCGCTGGGCGCACGGGTGGCCGTCCGCATGCTGGTCCGCGGAGCGCGGCCCACCCGTGCCCTGCTCGGGGGACAGGGGATGGAGCAGGTCCGCGGCAGCCGCGGCGACCGGTACCGGCCCATGCTGACCGCGCTCGCCGAGGGCCGGGCAGGCGACGACGGTGCCGCGGAATGGCTGCGGCGCAGCGGCAACGACCCCCGCGCGCTACTCGCCGTCCTCGACACCCTGGTCCCCACGACGCCGAGTGAGCTCGGGGCGGTTCCCACCGAGTCCCTCGTCGTGCTCGGCGCCGGCGACGAACGACGGGCATCGGGGCCGGCGCTGGCGCAGTCGCTCGGCGACGCGCGCTACATCGAGGTGCCCGGCGATCACGCAGGCGCGCTCGCGACGCCCGAATTCGGGGAAGTGGCAGTCGATTTCCTCAGTCCGGGCCCGTCCTCATCGGGTAGCGACGGTGCCTGACCGCGGAGCACCGCCGCACGGCCGCTTCGTGTTCGCGTACGGGTCGCTCATGAGTCCGGCGTCGCTCCGGGCGACCCTGCGGGACTGCGCGATCGACGGATGCATCCCCGCGCGCTGCCGCGGCTTCCGACGGACGTTCGGAGTCGCCTTCCCCAACGACGGATCAGAAAGCGACAAGGCATATCTCGACGACCGCGGCGGCCGCCCGCCGGTCGTGCTGTTCAGCGACCTCACCGCGGACGAGGGAGACCGGGTGAACGGCGTGTGCATCCCCGTCGGTGAGCCGGACCTCGACCTGCTCCGGTCCCGGGAACTGCGCTACAACCTGCGCGATGTCACGGACGCCGTATGCCCGTACCCTGGATTCCGTTTGGTCGGAACGGTTTCGGCGTTCGTCGGCGCGGAGCGGTTCACGCGCCCCGAGGACGTGCGACGCGGGGTGCTCTCGGCGGGTTACGCCGCCACGATCGACGACGGCGCGCGGCACTGGGACCGCACAAGCCCCGGTTTCTTCGCCGACTACCTGTCGTCGACCGATGCCGCCGCCCCCGGGCGCATCGTCCGGCTCACCCGAGTCGACCACTGAATTCCTTCCACCGCAGTGGTGTCCGGTACTCGACAGGTTGAACCCGCGATCAGTGCACGTCGCGTACCAGGAAGCCCGGGTGGTCCAACCACCAGGTGACGAAGGCGATCGCCACCGCGAACACGGCGAGGGTCAACAGCGAGCTCTCCACGCCGAACACCGCGAATCCGACGCCGCCCACGCCTGCGCCGATCAGGAAGCCCGCGTAGGTGGTGACCTGCGCGACCCACGCCCACCGTCGCACCCCGGCGACGTGCAGCGCTGCGCCCTGCCCGATCTTGACGAGCGTGCCGGTCACGTAGGACAGCGGCATGACGACCTCGCCGCGCCGGCTGATCGAGGTGTTCAGCGCACCGAGGCCGAACGCCAGGCACAGGACCGGCGCGACCGCCAGGGTGGGATGGCCGCCGTAGATCGTGGCGTCAGCGCCCCACGCGGCCACGGTCGATGCCGCGGTGAGGACGGTGGCTCCGTGGCGGGCCTTGCGCCACAACCACAGTCGGGCCAGCGTCGCCACGATCACGCCGATCAGGAAGGCGACGATCGTGGCCGCGGCCGTGACCGCGAGGTGCGGCCGGCCCTTGACGTTCTCGAGGACCATCCGCTCCGTGTTGCCGGTCATGAAGGTCACGTACCAGCCGGACGAGTACAGCCAGGCCGCGGCGCCGGTCGCTCCCGCGAGCGCGGCGAGGATTCCGCCGAGCAGCATCTCGCGGCGGTCGTGAAAGGGGCCGAGGAACGCGGACCGCTCGGCCGTCGCCGAGCTGTGGGTCGGGGTCATTCCCTCAATGTACGAACGTGCACCGGCGCCCGCCGCACTTCGCGCTCCGGGCCCCCCGCCGGGCCGTCCGCTGTGCCCGATTCATCCTCTCCTGCACGGATTACGGGACGATCGACGAGCTGGCGTGTGCCTCGTCACGCTCCCGACATACACCCGTCAGATACCGGTCGAGCGGTCGCCGTCGAGCAGCAGTTGGGGGATCTGCGTGAACCGCCAGACCAGGCCGTCCCGGGTGAACTCCCACACGA
Source organism: Tsukamurella soli (assembly GCF_039541155.1). NCBI lineage: Bacteria > Bacillati > Actinomycetota > Actinomycetes > Mycobacteriales > Tsukamurellaceae > Tsukamurella > Tsukamurella soli. The sequence goes on along the minus strand of NZ_BAABFR010000132.1, from coordinate 493 downwards.
CATCGAACCTGTCGCCCGGCCACGCCGCAGGCGGGCGCGGCTCGACGGTACCGAGCGCAGCGGCGATGGCCGGGATGGCGTGGTGCTCCCACGCCATCACGCTCACTCCCGGCGCACGGGTTGCGGCGGCCGCAGCCGCGGCGGCGTCGTCGGGCCCGATCGTGGCGTCGACGGCGAGGCCGACCCGACGCGCCAGGGGTGTGACGGTCTCCAACGGCCGCTTGCTGCCATCGGGGCGGGCGGCGAAAATGGTGCGCGGCAGCATGATTCCTCGATAGCCGGACGTGAACAGCCCGATCAGCGCACCGGCTCGGGTCCAGCCGCGCGGGGTCAGCGAGTGCTTGTCCTTCTCGCCGTCCTCATCGACACCGTAGGGCGCCCCCTTCCCCGTGGGCTTCTCGGCGTGCCGGATCAGGTACAGCAGCTGCGCGCCCGGCGGCGCGGACTGGGTCCCGGTCGGCGCCGGCGATGCCGACGCGCGGTCGCACCCGGC
>NZ_BAABFR010000131.1:0-11786 GCF_039541155.1 Tsukamurella soli | reverse complement strand
TAAGACCGCTTGGCCTCCGACTTCTCGGCGCCCGTGGCGTCGCCGCCCGCGTGGAGGATGCGCGCGACGCTGTGCCCGCCCTCGCGCGTGCGGTGCAGCCGCCCGTGCGAGGTGGGGTCGAAGCGCGCGCCCCATCCGATGAGCCGCCGGATCGCGTCCTCGCCGTCGGCGAGGATCGACCGCGCCGCGAGCTCGTCGACCAGCCCGGCGCCGGCCGACACGGTATCGGCGACATGGAGTTCCACCGCGTCGCCGGGGTCGCCCAGGCACGCATCGCCCGGAGCGCACACCGCGACGCCGCCCTGCGCGAACGCCGTCGCCGTGGCCGGCCCGCGGTCGGGGGACGGCTTGCACAGCACCGTGACGTCGCGGCCGGCCTCCGCGGCCGCGAGCGCTGCGGTCAGGCCGCCGACCCCCGCGCCCACGATGAGCAGGTCGGTCATCGCCGGCTCCTACTCCCCGCCACCAGGCTGGCCGATGCCGATCATGCGCTCGACGGCGACGCGACCGGCGGCGGCCATGTCATCGTCGACGAACACCTCGTCGCGTCCCTCCACCAGGCAGCGCAGCAGCGCGGCGGGAGTGATCATCTTCATGTACCTGCAGGACGCGCGGTCGTTGACGGCACGGAAGTCGACGCTGGGAGCGGCGCGCCGCAGCTGGTGCAGCATCCCGATCTCGGTGGCCACGAGCACTTCCTTGGCGCCGGTCGCACGGGCGGCGTCGAGCATGCCGCCGGTGGACAGGATCTTCACCCGCTCCGGCGGGACCGCTCCCTCGCCCGCGAGGTACAGAGCCGAGGTGGCGCAACCGCATTCGGGGTGGACGTACAGCTCGGCGTCGGGGTGGTCGAGGGCCTGCTTGGCCAGCTCGTCGCCGTTGATGCCGGCGTGCACGTGGCACTCCCCCGCCCAGATGTGCAGGTTCTGCCGCCCGGTGACCCGCTTGACGTGCGCGCCCAGGAACTGGTCCGGGAGGAAGAGGATCTCGCGGTCGGCGGGGATGGACTCGACCACCTCGACGGCGTTCGACGACGTGCAGCAGATGTCCGTGAGCGCCTTGATCTCGGCGGTCGTGTTGACGTACGAGACCACCGCGGCGCCGGGGTGCTCGGCCTTCCACTCCGCGAGCTCCACGGCCTTGATCGAATCGGCGAGGGAGCAGCCGGCGCGCTGGTCCGGGATCAGCACCGTCTTCTCGGGGCTGAGGATCTTGGCGGTCTCGGCCATGAAGTGCACGCCGCAGAAGACGATGGTGTCGGTGGTGACCTCCGCCGCGATGCGGGAGAGGGCCAGCGAGTCGCCCACGAAGTCGGCGACGTCCTGGATCGCGGGGACCTCGTAGTTGTGCGCCAGGATCGTGGCGTTGCGCAGCACAGCGAGTCGCTTGACCTCGGCGAACCACTCGGTGTCGGGCTCGACACCGGCGTAGTGTCCCCCCATCTCGACGACGCGGTCGTAGAGCGGCGAGCTGGTCTCGGGCAGGGATGCGGCTGTGGTCATCACTCTGCCTCCTGTTCTCGAGCTGAAAGGGTCGGGGTTACCGGCGAGTTTTCGCTTATCGATCGAAAACCCTGACTCGACTGTAGCAGCACCGTGACACGCGTGACAGAATCGACCGTTGTGCCACCCCACGGAACGTCCCCGACCGGATCTTCCCCGACCGCCACGTCGCCGTCGGGCCGCGCCGCGACAGGTACTGCCCACGAGGTGCTGTCGGTCGTGTTCCGGGTCGACGACGGCCGCGTCTCGGTGCTGCTGTGGCAGCGCGCGCTCGAGCCCGCCGCCGGCGCGTGGGCGTTACCGGGCGGACGGTTGGGGCCTGACGAGGATCTGCCCACCTCCGCACGCCGACTGCTGGCCGACAAGGTCGACCTCACCGACGTCGCACACCTCGAGCAGTTCGCCGAGTTCTCCGACCCACACCGCGTGCCGCCCACCGACGACGCCCGCCGCACCCTGGCCTCCGCATTCCTCGGCCTCGTCCGCGCGGGCACGGACCCCCGCCTCCCCGACGACACCGCATGGCACCCGGTGGACGACCTGCCGACCACCGCATTCGACCACGGCGTCATGGTGCACCGCGCCCGTGCCCGGCTCGCGGCGCGCCTGTCGTACACCAACATCGGCTTCGCGCTGGCGCCGCGCGAGTTCCCCGTCTCCGAGCTGCGGGACATCTACGTCGCCGTCCTCGGCTACCCCGTCGACGCGACCAACCTGCTCCGGATACTGTCGCGGCGCAGCGTCATCACCGCCACGGGTAGCACCGCACGCTCCGGCCGCGCCGGCGGCCGCCCGCCCGCGCTGTACCGGTTCCAGGACACCTACCTGCGGGTCACCGACGAGTTCGCGACGCTGCGCCCGCCGGGGTGAGAGCCGCACACGAATCGGCTCACCCCGACCCGCAGCGAGCAGCCTACGCTTGAGGTGTGACCGATATCATAGGCTCGGTGGGTCCCGTGCGGAACGTGGACCTCGTGCTCGAGGGCGGCGGAGTGAAAGGCGTGGCCCTGCTGGGTGCGGTCTTGACGCTGTCCGAGGCCGGCTATCGCTTCCCCCGGATCGCCGGGACCAGCGTGGGCGCCCTGGTCGGCACCCTGGTCGCGGCGTATCAACGCGCCGGGCGTGACCTGCACGACCTCCTCCCGGTCATGGAATCGATCGACTACCGCAGATTCGCCGACGGCGGCGGACTGCAGAAGATGCTCGGGCCCATCGGAGACGGCCTCGGCGTGCTGCTGCACGACGGCGCGCACCCCGGCCGGTTCGTCGAGGAACTGCTGACGCCCCTACTCGGGGATGTCGGCGTGCACACCTGGGCCGACCTGCGCATCGACGACGATCCCGACACCTCCCTGCTGCCGTACCAGCGGTACGCCGCGGTGTGCCTGGTCACCGACCTGACCCGGCGGGTATCCGTGCGCCTGCCGTGGGACTACGACCAGTACGGCCTCGACCGCGACACCCAGTCCGTGGCCGCCGCGGTACACGCCTCCACAGCCGTCCCTTTCTACTTCCGTCCGGTCGAGATCACGACGCCACGCGGCACCTGCACCTGGATCGACGGCGGCCTGCTGGACAACTTCCCCATCACCGTCTTCGACCGGACCGACGGACTTCCGGAGCGATGGCCCACCTGGGGCGTCAAGCTGTCCGCCGAGCCGCCCGCCGACACACCGGACCATCCCGTCCGCGGTGCGCCGTTCCTCGCCCTCGCCTGTCTCGGGGCGCTGACCAACGAGGACTCCCGCCGCTACCGCCTGGACGAGGAGGGCGTGAACCGCCGCACCGTGTACGTCGACACCGGCACCGTCGGAGCACTCGACTTCGACCTGACCCGCCAACAGGTCGACGGGCTGCTCACCGCCGGCCGCGAGGCCGCGACACGCTTTCTCGCCCTGCAGGACTGAGCAGTCAGCGGGCGCCGACCGCCAGCGTCGCCGGGTCGAGACCGCGTCTCGCGGCCCGGGCGCGCTCCCGCGCGACCGCACGCGCACGGGCCTCCTCGAACCGGACGACGCTCTTCTCGAGTTCCGCCATGTACGCCGCGAGCTCCTCGCGCTTCTGCTCGCCACGCGCGGTGAGATCGTCCCGATCGAACACCCGCCAGATCTTGAAGATCGGTTTGAGCACCTCGTCCAGGTGCTGCCGCAGGTCGTAGATGCCGTGCTTGACCATCAGCACGCCGTTGCGCCGGAAGTCGGGCTTACCCTCCCCCGGCATGACGAAGTGGGTGGTGATCTTGTGGATCGCCTCCATCGCCTGATCCGGTGCGAGGTCGAGCGCGGCGGAGGTGATGTTGCGATAGAAGATCATGTGCAGGTTCTCGTCGGCGGCGATGCGCTTGAGCAACCTGTCGGCCACCGGCTCGTCGCACACACGTGCCGTCTGACGGTGGCTGACGCGGGTGGCGAGCTCCTGAATGGTCACGTACACGACCTGGTCGAGCGCCCCACCGTAGCCGTCGGGCGCCGCGACGCCGAGCTCGAGGTGCGTCATCCGATCCTGCTCGAGCTTGACCGGGTCGACACTGCGCGTGACGAGCAGGTAGTCGCGCATGGCGATGGCGTGCCGGTTCTCCTCGGCTGTCCACCGGCCGACCCAGGTACCCCAGGCACCGTCGAGGGAGAAGTTGTCGGCGATGGTGCGGTGGTAGCTGGGGAGGTTGTCCTCGGTCAGCAGGTTGGTGATCATGGCCACCCGCGCGACCTCGGACAGAGGAGACTGCGAGAGCTCCCAGTCCTGTCCGCCCAGCGCGGCGAAGTTGCGTCCGTCGGTCCACGGCACGTAGTCGTGCGGGTTCCAGTTCTTCGCCACCCCGAGGTGTCGGTCGATGTTCTCGGCCACCACGGGCTCGAGCTCGGTGAGCAGTTCCAGCTCAGTCAGGTCGCGCACCACAATGAGCCTCCATTCGCTCGGGTCTTTACCCGATCATATGACACGCGCCACTCGGATGCACGCACAAGTGCGGAACTAGACCCGAAAAACCTCCGGATAGCGCCTATTCGCCCATCCGAGCGTCGCGACGGGAGTCAGGAGGCACGCCCGAGGTAGGCACGCAGTTCCGTCATCGCCGACGAGAGCAGCTGGAGCAGATCCGCGCCCGGGTCGCCGAGCCATCTCTCGTACGCGGCCAGCGACAACGCGAGGCTGACGTGACCCACGGTCTGCGGGAGCAGGTCGGTCGGCGCGACGCCCGTCCGCCCCGCGACGTACTCGGCGATCACCGCCCGCCACTCCCCGTAGCGCAGCACGGAGTGCGCCTCCAGTGCGGGCGTGCCGAGGATCAGCGCCATGCGTTCGCGATGGGTGGGCGCGGCCGTCGGGTCGAACCGGTTGAACTCGACGACGGCGCCGTGCACCGCCTCGAACAGCGGGAGGTCGACGGGCGCCGCTGCGAGTAGCGCCCGGAAATGGTCGAGCGTCAGGTCGAACCGCCCCCACGGGATGTCGTTCTTGGACCGGTAGTAGCGAAACAGGGTGCGGCGCGCCACTCCGGCCTCGGCGGCGATCGCATCCATCGTCGTCTTGTCGAAGCCGCGCTCCGCGAACAGGCGGAACGCCGCCTGCTCGATGTCGCCCAGTGAGGTGGCCTCGGGTCTGCCGACAGTCGGCGGGCGCCGAATCTGCCGTCGCGTCGGACTCGCCATGGGTTCACGGTAGCAATCTCGCGCGGGGGGTTTACTTTATGCATTGAGTGCATCTATTGTGTGTGGCACGTCACATCGAGTCCGGTGACGTGACCCCCAACCAGAAGGAGATGCACTCATGGCGGATCAGACCACGACCACCGACGACACCGAACTCGTCGCCGAGAGCCTCATCGAGGACGTATCGATCGACGGCATGTGCGGCGTCTACTGACCCGGCTGCACCGATGACGACACCCGATACGGAGACGAAGGGCACGCAGATGGAGGACGTGGCGTTGCGCGAACAGATGTTGGACGAGCACTGGACCACCTCGCCGTCGGTGGCGCTGCGCCCGGAGCCGTTCGGGGCTCTGCTCTACCACTTCGGCAACCGCCGGCTGACGTTCCTCAAGAGGCCGGAGCTGGTAGCGGTGGTCCGCGCTCTCGCGGACGCACCGGATGTACGGGCCGCGCTGGTCGCGGCCGGAATCGACGAGAAGACCTGGCCCGCGTATCTCAGCGCGCTGGCCGGACTCGCGGCGGGAGACATGATCCGTCGCGCCGACCCGCATGGAGGTGCCGCGGCATGACCACCCTTGAATCCCCCGCATCCGAGACCCGGGAGCGCCCCGTCCTCGGGCTCCCCTACGCCGACCCGATCGTCCCCGGACGCACCGGCGCCGCACGACCGAAGCCGCAGCGCCCGCAGGGCGGCACGCTGATCCAGCAGTTCGAGCTCGGCCTCGACGCCCCGATCTGCCTGACCTGGGAGCTCACCTACGCGTGCAACCTCGAGTGCGCTCACTGCCTGTCCTCCTCCGGGCGCCGCGACCCCCGCGAGCTCACCACCGAGCAGTGCAAGGCTGTCATCGACGAGCTCGAGCGCATGCAGGTGTTCTACGTCAACATCGGCGGCGGCGAGCCGACGATCCGCCCCGACTTCTGGGAGCTCGTCGAGTACTCGGTCGCCCACAAGGTGGGCGTGAAGTTCTCCACCAACGGCGTGCGGATCAATCGCGAGAAGGCGGAGTTCCTCGCCCGCACCCCCTACGTGGACGTGCAGATCTCGCTCGACGGTGCCACCGCCGAGGTCAACGACTACGTGCGCGGCCCCGGCTCGTACGACACGGCGCTGCGCGCCCTGCGCAACCTGCGCGACGCCGGATTCCGCGACGCCAAGATCAGCGTGGTCGTGACCCGCCAGAACGTGGGCCAGCTCGACGAGTTCAAGGCGCTGGCCGACGAGTACGGGGCGATGCTGCGGCTGACACGTCTGCGTCCCTCGGGCCGCGGCGCCGATGTGTGGGACGAGCTGCATCCGCTGCCCGAGCAGCAGCGCGACCTGTACGAGTGGCTGCTGCGCAGCGGCGAGAACGTCCTGACCGGCGATTCGTTCTTCCATCTGGCGGCGTTCGGCGAGTCGCTGCCCGGCCTCAACCTGTGCGGCGCCGGACGCGTCGTGTGCCTGATCGACCCGGTCGGGGACGTCTACGCCTGCCCGTTCGCCATCCACGACAGCTTCAAGGCCGGGAACCTGCTCGCCGACGGTGGCTTCCAGACCGTCTGGCAGACCTCCGACCTGTTCGCCGACCTCCGCGCACCGCAGACCGGCGGCGCCTGCGCGAGCTGCCACGCCTACGACTCGTGCCGGGGCGGATGCATGGCCGCGAAGTTCTTCACCGGCCTGCCGCTCGACGGCCCCGATCCCGAATGCGTGCAGGGCTACGGCGAGCCCGCCCTGGGCGGCGACCGGACGGTGCCGGCACCGTCGCAGGACCACTCCAAGCGCAATCCCACGCGCAATCAGCCCGTCATGCTCACACTGACCGCCCGCAAGCCGGACGCCGCTCCGCCCGTCTCGGCATGCGCCGCGTCGCCGCTCGCGGGCTTCGTCCCGGACGCCCCCGTAACCACCCGATAGAACCCCGAAGGCATCGATTCAGACATGAAGATCGAGAACCCCTGGAAGCAGAACCCCTGGTTCGAGTCCGTCGCCGTCGCACAGCGGCGCGCGCAGAAGCGGCTGCCGGCGTCGGTGTACGGCGCGCTAGTGGCCGGCTCCGAACGCGGGCAGACCATCCACGACAACGAGGCCGCGTTCAAGGCCCTCGGATTCGCCCCACACGTGGCGGGCCACAAGCCCGAGCGCGCGATGAACACGTCGGTGCTGGGCATCGACGTGTCGCTGCCGGTGATCGTCTCCCCCACCGGCGTGCAGGCCGTGCACCCGGACGGCGAGGTCGCGGTCGCCCGCGCCGCCGCCGCCCGCGGCACGATCATGGGCCTGTCCAACTTCGCGTCCCGATCGATCGAGGAGGTCGCGGAGGCCAACCCGAACACGTTCTTCCAGATGTACTGGACCGGCGACCGGGACGTGATGATCCAGCGCATGGAGCGCGCCCGCCGGGCCGGCGCCAAGGCGCTCATCGCCACGCTGGACTGGTCGTTCTCGATGGGCCGCGACTGGGGCAGCCCCGAGATCCCCGAGAAGGTCGACATCAAGGCCGCAGTGCGGATGGCGCCCGAGGTGATCCGTCGGCCCGGATGGCTGTGGCGGTTCGCCAAGTCCGGCGCCATCCCGGACCTCACCGCGCCCAACCTCGCCGGCCCCGGCGAGGCGAAGGGCCCGACGTTCTTCGGCGCCTACTACGAGTGGATGAACACGCCGCCGCCCACCTGGGAGGACGTCGAGTGGATGGTCCGCGAGTGGGGCGGGCCGTTCATGCTCAAGGGCGTCTGCCGCGTGGACGACGCCAAGCGAGCGGTGGACGCCGGTGTCTCCGCCATCTCGGTCTCCAACCACGGCGGCAACAATCTCGACGGGACGCCCGGCATCATCCGATGCCTCAACCCGATCGCCGACGCCGTCGGAGACGAGGTCGAGGTGCTGCTGGACGGCGGCATCCGCCGCGGGTCCGACGTGGTCAAGGCCGTGGCGCTGGGTGCGCGCGCCGTGATGATCGGACGCGCGTACCTGTGGGGCCTCGCCGCCAACGGCCAGGCCGGTGTCGAGAACGTCTTCGACATCCTGCGCAGCGGGATCGACTCCGCGCTGCTGGGGCTCGGCCTGGACTCGATCGACCAGTTACGCCCCGAGTCCCTGATCATCCCCGACGACTTCTACCGCGCCCTGGGCGTACCGGAGTCCGTGACGAAGTAGTACCGAGGTCAGCGCGCTGCAGGGTCGACAGTGCCGGGTGTGCTGGCACCGTCGGGTACCGGGGCGCCGATCTCGTCGAGTGGGTCGTCGGCGGGCTCGTCGAGATGTGCCGGGCCGGCGGTGGCCGCGGCGGCGAGGCACCACAGCGCCGTCGCCGCGGGCCAGACGATCAGGACGACCCACGAGGCCAGCCAGGGGAACACTCCCGTGGCGGCGGCGTCCGCGTGGCCGAGCAGCTCCGATCCGCCGAGGCGGAGCGTCGGGGCCTTGGTGAACTCCGAGCCGAGGCCGCCGGGCCCCACGTACCGGGCGCCGGCGATCGCCTGGCCGAGCGCGGTCGCGAGGATCACCGCCAGCGCGCCGCTGCCGACGGCGATCCACACGCCGACGACGCTGCGCCGGCCGGACCGGAAGACGAGGGCGCCGGTGGCGAGCCCTCCGACCAGGGACAGCACCACGAACCCGACGACGGCGAGGAAGAAGTTGTCCGTCTGGCCGTCGTAGTAGCCGGTCCCGTGACGCGTCACGATGCCCTGCACCCCCGGCGCCCACAGACCCCAGATCAGCCCCGCAGTGGCGCCGAGCACAAGGGCGACCACGACGGGCACCGCCGAGAAGCGTCGCGCGGGAGCGTTGCTCCGCGCAGAGACCTGCAGAGGGGGAAGATCGACCACTCTGCTCAGCTTAATCAGTTCCGCGGGACAGCCGCCCGAGCTCGCCCGCCGGAGTGGACTCGAGGTCGCCGTGCCGTGAGCATCGGGCGTGCCAGCCGTGGGGCGCGACCTGCACGATCATCCGGCGGCCGCAGAAGCGGCAGTAGCGGGGAGGCTCGAGGCCGAGCCGCGCCGTCTCGGGGATCGGGACGTTCTCCGCAAGCGGGTGTCCGGTGAACTCGCAGTACACCGGCTCGGGCGCGACTGCCACGGCTGTCACAGGCTCTCGTTGAGGGCCTTGATCGGCATCTTCAGCTCATTGAGCAGATCGAGGTCCGACTCGGCCGGCCGGCCGAGGGTGGTGAGGTAATTGCCGACGATGACGGCGTTGATGCCGCCGAGGATGCCCTTCTCGGCGCCCAGGTCGCCGAGCGTGATCTCCCGTCCACCGGCGAACCGGAGGATGGTCCTGGGCAGCGCGAGCCGGAACGCCGCGACCGCGCGGAGGGCCTCGGTCGCGGGCATCACGTCGAGGTCGCCGAACGGGGTGCCCGGGCGCGGGTTGAGGAAGTTGAGCGGCACCTCGTCGGGCTCCAGCGACGCGAGGTCCGCGGCGAACTCGGCGCGCTGCTCGAGCGTCTCGCCCATACCGAGGATGCCGCCGCAGCACACCTCCATGCCGGCCGCACGCACCATCTTCAGGGTGCCCCAGCGCTCCTCCCAGGTGTGGGTGGTGACCACGTTGGGGAAGTGGCTCCGCGACGTCTCGAGGTTGTGGTTGTAGCGGTGCACGCCCATCGCGGCCAGCTCGTCGACCTGCTCCTGGGTGAGCATGCCCAGGCTGCACGCGATCTGGATGTCCACCTCGTTCCGGATCGCCTCGATGCCGGCGGCGACCTGACTCATCAGCCGCTTGTCCGGACCGCGCACGGCGGCGACGATGCAGAACTCGGTGGCGCCCGTCTTCTGGGTCTGCTTGGCGGCCTCCACCAGCGATGGGATGTCGATCCACGCCGAGCGGACCGGCGATTCGAACAGGCCGGACTGGCTGCAGAAATGGCAGTCCTCGGGGCAGCCGCCGGTCTTGAGGCTGATGATGCCCTCGACCTCGACCTCGGGACCACACCAGCGCATCCGCACGTCGTGCGCGAGTTGGAGCAGGTCGTCGAGGCGCTCGTCCGGCAGCTGCAGCACGGCGAGGGTCTGCTCCTGCGTCAGTCCCTCCCCGCGCTCGAGTACCTGGTCGCGGGCGATGTCGAGGATGTCGGCCAGAACGCCGGTCATGCGGGACTCCTTGTTTTCACGCGGGCTGGTTCGCGTCCGCCCGCCGGGCCGACGGGGACTCCCGGAGAATTGTACAGCGTTCAAGGCGCCGGATTAAACATCGTTCAAGTACGAGCGATGTCCGCGGCACCCAGTCCCGCGATCCAGCCGGGCTCGAACCAGCCCTGCGCCGCCCGGGCGAAATCCTCGGGCCGCAGGTGAGCGGCACCGTCGGGCACTCGACCGACGACGGGGACACCGGTCAGCTCCGGGAGTTCCGTGAGATTGCACCGCTCGGCGAGGCCGGGCCGCTCGGGCCACCGGGACAGGACGATACCTGCGCACCGCACTCCCGCCGCGGCGAGGGCACGGGTGGTCAGTTCCGTGTGGTTCAACGTGCCCAGCGCGGGCTCCGCGACCACGACGACCGACGCGGCGAGGTCGCCCGCGAGGTCGATCAGCGTGAACGGCGTTCCGTCGCGGTCCGTGCCGAGGCGCACCAGCACACCGCCGGCACCCTCCACGAGCGTGAGCCGCCCGGGACGGTCGTGACGACGGACCAGATCGCCCGCGGCACCGCGCAGCAGCGGGCACAGGCCCGCGCGGCGCGCGGCGGTGAGCGGCGCGAGCGGGTCGGGAAAGCGCACATGCTCGATGGCGGTGACCTGCGCGAGCCGTCCGACCACCGCAGTGTCGGGCTCGGCACCGTCACCGTCGACGGCGTCGTCGGGGCCGAAGCCGGTCTGCGCGGGTTTGACCACGACGACATCGCCGCCCGCGGCGCGTGCGGCCGCCGCGATGGCCGCTGCGGTCACCGTCTTCCCCACCCCCGTCGACGTGCCGGTGACGGCGACGACCGTCACCCCCGGCCCCCGCGAGATGAACGCCGCGCCTCGGCCGTCGCCGCCTGCACGGCCGCGACGGCACGGTCGACCTCGGCCGGAGTGAGGTCGGCGCGGGCTGTGAGCCGCAGCCGGGACGTGCCCTCGGGCACCGATGGCGGGCGGAAGCACCCGACCCGGACGCCGCGGTCTGCGCACCTGCGGGCGGCGTCGACGGCCACCTCCGGATCGCCGAGTGTCAGCGAGACGACGGCCGAATGCGGCTGCGGCGCAGCGATACCGGCGGCCAGCTGCGCGGCCCGAGCGAGGACGGCGGAGGACAGCCCCGGCTCGGCGGCCAGCACCGCGAGCGCGGCGTCGGCAGCAGCGACCGCCGCGGGGGCGAGGCCGGTGTCGAAGATGAACGCGCGGGCGGCGTCGACGAGGTGGGCGCGGACGGCTGCCGAGCCGATCACCACGCCACCCTGCGCACCGAGCGCCTTCGACATGGTCGCCGTGACGACCAGGTCGGGCGCGCCCGCCAGCCCCAGCTCGTGCACCAGACCGCGGCCGCCGGCGCCGCGCACGCCCAGGCCGTGGGCCTCGTCGACCAGCAGCACGGCGCGATGCTCGCGTGCGGCCGCGTAGAGCTGCGCGACGGGGGCGAGGCCGCCGTCGGCGCTGTAGACGGCGTCGGTGAGCACGAGCGCACGGTCCTCGGTGCGGGCGGCGAGCGCGGCGACGATCGCGGCGTCCTC
>NZ_BAABFR010000130.1:0-11823 GCF_039541155.1 Tsukamurella soli | reverse complement strand
AACTCCTTGGCTCACAGAACGACATGGCTACGATCCGACTTCGCGCGGTCGCGCGCGCATACCACGCCGAACCGCCCGGAACGCGGGCTGTGGAAGTCGAGCGCATGCGCGATCTCGCGCAGGGGAACCCCCGCGCCGGCACCGCCGTCGAGCCAGTCGGCGAGCGTGGCGGACCACGCCGCCACGCGCTCCGGCGACTGACCGGTGACGACGAGCGACGTGACGGCGGGCGACGTGTCGCGCGGCGCGTCGCGGAGAGTCGCCGCGGCCGGCACCGGGGCCTGCTCGATCACGACGTGCGCGTTGGTACCGCCGAAGCCGAAGCCGGACACGCCCGCCCGGCGCGGATGCGGCCGCTGCGGCCAGGCCGTGGGCTCCGCGATCACGGCGAGGCGCTGCGCGTCGAAGGCGATGTGCGGGTTGGGGTTCGCGAAGCCGAGGTTGGCCGGGATCCGGCCGCGCTGCACGGCCAGGACGGCCTTGATGAAGCCGGCGACGCCGGCCGCCGCCTCGAGGTGACCGAGGTTCGACTTCACGGCGCCGAGCAGCAGCGGATCGGCGGCCGGGCGCCCCCGGCCGAGGACGGTGCCGAGCGCGCGCGCCTCGATCGGGTCACCGAGCAGGGTCCCGGTGCCGTGCGTCTCGACGTAGTCGACGTCGCGCGGCGGGATGGCGGCGTCGGAATACGCGGCGCGGAGCACCGCGACCTGGGCCGCGGGATTGGGGGCCATGAGGCCGTTGGACCGGCCGTCCTGGTTGACGGCCGAGCCGCGCACCACGGCGAGTACGCGGTCACCGTCGCGCTCCGCGTCGGCGAGCCGCTTGAGGAGCACGACACCGCAGCCCTCACCGCGGACATAGCCGTCGGCGGCCGCATCGAACGAGTGACACCGGCCGCTCGGCGACATGCCGCCGAGCTCGTCGAAGCTCCGGGTCACGGCGGGTCCGAGCATCAGGTTGACGCCGCCGGCCATCGCGAGGGTCGACTCCCCCGAGCGGAGGCTGCGGCACGCGAGGTGGATCGCGACGAGCGACGACGAGCACGCGGTGTCGACGGTGAGCGACGGCCCGCGCAGATCGTAGTGGTACGAGACACGGTTGGCGATGATGCTCAGCGCGCCGCCGGTGCCCGACCAGCCGTCCACACGGCCCAGCTCGCTGCCGACCAGATACCCGTACTCGCTCAGCGAGGCCCCGACGAAGACGCCGGTTCTGGTGTGCCGCAGCGATTCCGGTGCGATGCCCGCATGGGCGAGGGTCTCCTCCGTGACCTCGAGCAGCAGCCGCTGCTGCGGGTCCATCCGCTCCGCCTCGTTGGGCGACACGCCGAAGAAGTCGGCGTCGAACTCGGCGACGTCGCGCAGGAACGCGCCCCACCTGGTGGTCGTCGCGAGGGCCGCGGCCGACCCGGCGTCGCGAACGAACTGCGGCCAGCGGTCGTCCGGCACCTCGCCGATCGCGCAGCCACCGGCACTCAGGAAGTCCCAGTACCGGTCCGGGCCTTCGACGTCGCCGGGGAGCCGGCAGCCGAGACCGATGACGGCGATCGGGTCGGCCCCGTCGCCGGTCGCAGCGCCCGACGGAGTCGAGGCGGCCGCGGCCGGCTCCGGGGTGCTCGAAGCGTCGTGACCGGAGGCGAGCCCGGCGGCGAGGACGTCGATCGTGGGGTACTCCCAGAACTCGACGGCCGACACCGGGCGACCGAGCAACTCGGACAACTCCCCGGAGAGCACCAGTGCGTCGGTCGAGCCGACGCCGAGGTCGCGTAGCGGGGCATCTGCATCGACCTGGTCTGCCGCGCAGCCTATCTGGGCGATCAGGTAGTCGACCAGCCACGCGCGCAGCTGCTCCTCGGTGACGCCCGCCCTGCCCGCGGCCTCGGTCATTCCGCCGTCCCGAGGCGGTCGAAGCCGCCGGCCCGATAGATGGCGGCGCTCTCGCGGCGCCGGGTCTTGCCGCTGGTCGTGATCGGGATGGCACCCTGCGGCACCAGCACGACGTCCGCGACTCGCAGGCTGTGCTGCCGCGCGATCGCGGCAGTCACGTCGCGCCGCACCTGCGCCACCCGCTCGGCGACGGCGGCGGCGTCGGCCGGGAGCCGACGCAGCTCGGCGATCACCACGAGTTCCTCGGTGTCCTGGCCGGCCACCGACACGGCGGCGGTCCGGGCGCCCGTGCACGCGGACACCGTCTGCTCGATGTCGTCGGGATAGTGGTTGCGGCCGTCGACGATGATCAGGTCCTTGATGCGGCCGACGATGTAGAGCGAGCCCTCCGACATGACCGCCAGGTCGCCGGTCCGCATCCACGGCCCCTCCGGGGTGCCCTCGGACGGAGCGACGATGCGGCCGCCGAAGGTCTCCTCCGTGCGGGTCGGGTTACGCCAGTACCCTGCGGCGACGTTCGGTCCGTGCACCCAGATCTCCCCGACCCGATCGTCGGGGCACTCGCGGCCGGTCTCCGGGTCGACGACGCGGAAGGTGGTGATGCGCTGCGGGCCGAGGCCGACCAGCAGCGAGCCGGTCGCGTCGCTGTCGGTCGCCTGGGCTGCGTCGGCGTGGGCGGCGGCAGTCGTGTCCAGCCGCAACGCGTAGCCGGCGGCGAGCTTCTCGTAGTCGAATCGCGCGATCGGCAGCTCCGTGCGCGGTGCGACCGAGGCGACATAGAGAGTCGCCTCGGCGAGGCCGTAGCCGGCCATGTGCATGCCCGGGGTGAAGCCGTAGGGGGCGAACCGCTCGTTGAACCGCTCGACGGTTCCGACCTGGACCCGTTCGGCGGCGTTCATCACGGCGTGGACGCCGGCGAGCGACAGGCCCTCGAGATCGGCGTCCGAGGTCCGGCGCGCGGCGAGCTCGAACGCGAAGTTGGGCGCCGCCGAATGGGCACACGGGTAGTCGGCGAGCAGCCGGATCCAGCGGGAGGGCTTCTGCAGGAAGGAGATCGGGCTCGTGAGCACAGCGTGACGGCCGGTGCCCACCGGCGCCATGATCCCGAGCATCAGCCCGAGATCGTGGAAGAACGGCAACCACGACACGAGCGTCGTATCAACGGGCGGTGTGCCACCGAAGTCCGAGAACTGATCGGTCGCAACCTGTTCGATGTTGGCCACGATGTTGCCGTGGGTCACCGCGACGCCCGACGGCGTTCCCGTCGAGCCCGAGGTGTATTGCAGCAGCGCGAGATCGGATGCGGAACGCACCGTGGTGTACGGCGCCGGCGGCGCATCGAGGTCCAGCGCATCCACCTCGATCACGGCGATCCGCGCGCCCGGGACCGCGGCGACCGACGGCATGACGGCGTCGACGGCGGCCGACGTGGTGACCAGAGCGGCCGGGTCGCAGTCCCGCAGCACAACCGAGGTCCGCTCGTCGTGGGCGCCGAACAGCGGCACCGAGAGCGGCACCGCCACCATGCCGGCCTCCAGGATCCCGAGGAAGGCGACTACATAGTCCATGCTCTGCGGCGCGATGATCGCGACCCGGTCCCCCACGGTGCCGACCCGGCGTAGCTCCCCCGCCACGACGGTGGCCCGCTGATGCATCTGGGACCAGGTCAGCGTCTCGGCGTAGCCCGCCGGATCGACGTCGTAGTCGACGAATGTGTAGGCGGCCCCGTTCGGCTCGAGCCGTGCTCGGCGCTCGAGGATCTCGGGAATGGAGACGTCGTCAGACACTTGAAAACACAACCCTTCAGGAGACCATCAGAAAATGGCTGGGCGAACACGGATTTCCGATCGGCCCTCACGGTGCGGCCGACAGTAACACCCCCCACCGGGGGTGTCCACGTCGATTCACAGCGTCGCACCCGGTATTTCCTGCTAACAGCAACCTGCGGATAAACAATGCTGAGGTGAATGACTGAGATCGGCTACAACAACCCAGCGACACCATTCACAACCTGCATCCCAGATACAGGGGTGTGCATTACCGGTCATGACAGGATGCGTCGAGACACGCACTGACCTGCTAATAACTCGGGTAGACGTGCGGACCTGATGCCCCGCCAGCCGTCCGGCCACGAGCATAGATAGTTTGCTCTCCGACGTAAATAGCGGATACGACAACCCGCGTCATTGCTCTTCGGTGCGAATTCTGCCAATTGACGATGAGCTGGCTGGATAGAAATCACAACCTGTGGATTCGGTCAGTGTGGCGTGGTCAGGACGCGCTCGATATCGGACGCGAGTTGATCGGCGTCGTCCTCGAAGTAGAAGTGATGTCCCGGAAACGAACGAATGCCGAACGCCGCCCCAGTCCGCTCGGACCACGCACTCACCTGGTCGTACGTGGCGATCTGGTCGGTGTCGGCGTAGTACGCCTGGATCGGGCAGCGCACCGTCGCGTCGGGCGGGCACGAGTAATCCGTGATCGCCTTGAACCCGCGCAAAGTGGGCAGGATCCGCGCCGCGAACTCGTCGTTCTCGAGTAGCTCCGGCCCCGCGCCGGTCAGCCGCGTCACCGCCTCCAACAACCCACGGTCGGTATCCGGTACATCGTCGAAGCCGGCCCTTCCCGGTGCAGCGCACGCAGAGACGAACAGCTGGGCAACCGATCGCCCGGCCGCCTCGAAACGGCGTGCGACCTCGAACGCGACCAGCGATCCCATGCTGTGGCCGAACAGTGCGATGCCGCCCTCGGCGGGGGCCGCGGCGGCGAGCCGCCCGTACACGGCCTCGGCGAGGTCGGCGATGCCTGCGAGGCCCGCCACGTCGTGCGTGCCGCGGCGGCCCGGATACTGCACCGCCACGGGTTTGAGACCGGACGGCAGCGCCCGCGCGAGCGGGACGTAGTACCGGGCCGAGCCGCCCGCGTGCGGGAAGATGTACAGCGTGGAGGGGTGGTCGATCACGCGGTCACAGTATCCGGTCGAGTAGGCCACGGGCCGCAGCCCACTCGCGGCCCTATCATTTCGACCATGCCCAAGGTTCTGTTCGACTGCGACACAGGGATCGACGACTCGCTCGCGCTGCTCTACCTTCTCGCCCATCCGGAGGTGACCCTCCTGGCTGTGCTGTCGACTGCGGGAAACGTTCCGGCTCAGCAGGTCTCCCAGAACAATCTGGGCTGGCTCGAGCTGGTCGGCCGGGACGACCTCGAGGTGTGTCTCGGCGCCGACGCTCCGCTCGCGACGCCACTGATGACCACCGAGGACACGCACGGGCCCCTCGGTGTCGGGTACGCGGAACTACCGACCCCACGCCGGGCCGAGTCGCATCGCACCGCCGCCCAGGCGTGGTCCGAGATCACCCGCGCCCACCCCGGTGAGGTGGTCGGCCTGGTGACCGGTCCCGCCACCAACCTCGCGCTCGCGATCCGCGGCGATCCCGGCATCCCGGCGCGGCTGCGTCGTCTGGTGTTGATGGGCGGCGCATTCCACCATGCCGGCAACACGACGCCGACCTCCGAGTGGAACGTGGCGGTGGACCCCGAGGCCTGGCATGAGGTATTGCACGCCTACGAGGAGCTCGCGGGCACCGGTGTGGCGCTTCCCATCCTGTGCCCGCTCGATCTCACCGAGACCGTCGAGATGACCCCGGATCACCTGTTGCGCCTGGCCGATGCCGCGGGTAGCACGCCGGCGGAGGCACTGTCGGCCGACGACCCGGACGGCGGCCGGTCCGTCGCGAGCAACCCGCTCGTGCGGGCGTTCACCGACGCGGTGCGCTTCTACTTCGAGTTCCACCGGGAGCACGACAGCGGGTACATCGCGCACATGCACGACCCGTTCGCCGCCGCCGTCGCCGTCGACCCGACCGTCGCGACGCTGCTGGACGCTCCGGTGGACGTGGAGCTGACCGGGAGTCTCACCCGGGGCACCACCGTGGCCGACCACCGGCACATGTGGGGAAGGCCCGACAACGCGCGGATCGCGGTCGCCACCGACCCCGCAGCCTTCTTCGACCGGATGATCGACACCGTCGGGGGGTACGCGCGTGACCTCGCCTGATCCGCTCCTCGACGCGTTCGACACCGTCACCGCAGAGGTGTTCGACGCGATCGCCGTCGTCCTGGAACGCTGCGACGATCACACCGTCAACGCTGTGCCCGATGCGCCCGGCGTCAACTCCGTGTTCGCGCTGGTGACCCATATCGACGGCATGATCGGCTACTGGGGCGGCTCGTTCGCTGCCGGGGAGGCGATCCCCCGCGACCGCGACGCGGAGTTCCGCGCACGCGGGACCGTCGAGCAGGCCCGCGAGCTCCTGCTCCGGGCGCGCACCCGGCTGCCCGGGTGGGCTGCGGCCGCGCGGACGGACGGCATCCGGGGCCGGGCCGCGACCGGCACGACCCGCCGCGACACGGCAACGGCGACTCCCGAGTTCGTGCTGCTACACATCCTGCGCGAGCTGGCGCAACACGCGGGCCATCTGCAGATCTGCGCCGATCTCGTCATCCGAGGTCGATAGGAGCGGCGCGCGGCGCGACCTACCTGGCCCGGCTCGACGACCTTTGACCGGGGACCCGCGCCACCAGGAACCAGGTATGCATGACGCCCTTGCCCTTGACATCGACCAAGCCGCGGTCCTCGAGCACGAAATCGCTCTGCAGCTGCTCGGCGACACCCGACGGTACCTGGATCCGGCCGACCGGCGCAGTCGACTCCATCCGTGACGCGACGTTGACCGCATCGCCCCACACGTCGTAGAAGAACCGCTGCGTGCCGATGACCCCGGCGACCACCGGGCCGCTCGCGACTCCGATCCGCAGCGGGACGGGAGCGCCCGCCGGGTCGCGGAACTCCGCGACCGTGTCCGCGAGCGCCAGGGCCAGCCCGGCCATGGCCGCCAGGTGATCCGGCCGCGGCTGCGGCACCCCGCTGACCACCATGTACGAGTCGCCGCTGGTCTTGATCTTCTCCAGGCCGTGCTGCGCCACCAGGGCGTCGAGCCGGCCGTAGAGCTCGTTGAGGAAGGCCACGAGCTCGGTCGCCGTCTCGCCGCTTGCGCGCTCGGTGTACCCGGCGATGTCGGCCATGAGGACGGACGCGTCGTCGTATCTGTCCGCGATAACGGCGCCACCCGACGCCTTGAGGCGGTCGACGACACCGCTCGGCAGGATGTTGTTGAGCAGCGCCTCCGAGCGCTCGTACTGCCGCTCCAGGTCCGCCTCGGCGGCCGCCACCTGGCGCAGCCCGAACCAGACGATCCCGACCGCCAACCCACCGGCCACGATCGCGTTGACGACGAAACTCACCGTGAGCATCCACGCGGGCTGCGTGCCGGTGTCGTTCGGCACCGTCAGCTGCAGCGTTATCAGCAGTGCGATGCCGAGTGCGGCGGCCGACACCGCGTCCCGCCCCCGCTCGATCCCGAGCACGACCACGCCGCACGCGGCGGCGGCGAGAAAGTACAGCTGGAGCCCGGCACCGGTCCCGACGACCGCGCAGACGAGGGTCAACGACCCGTACGCCACCGCGATGAAGGTCCACGGCGCGACCAGCTCGCCCAACCGGTAGAGGCGCGGGACCAGGACGAACAGGGCCGCCGCAGCGATGTTGACGAATCCGATGTACCAGAAGCCCCGGCCCACCACCAGCTGCAGCACGCCGAAGACCGCGAAGACGGCAGCGGCGGTCAGGGCCGCGGCGGTGAGCATCCGCAGGCGGGGCGCGCGGCCGTCGGACGGTTTCCGGCGTGGGTCGGCCAGGTCGGACACGCACGGCGGGCGCTCGAGCACGGCCGAAGCGTAACTCACCCGGGCGCGCCCGACCGCCGTTCTCTGATCCACTGCGTGCCCAGCATGAGCACCACCGCCACGGCGGATCCGATGATCGTCTCCACCAGACGTTCGACGAGCAGCGGGTGCGCGACCGGCACGACGAACGACAGACTGCACAGGACCATGGTCGTGATGAACGTCGTGGCCACGGCGTACCTCTTCAGCACGGTCGACTCGATGAAGAACTGGCACACCACGACCAGCACCACCAGGGCCGCGCGCGGCCAGTGCATCGCCAGCACCGCGCCCACGACGAGCACCCCGACCAGGGTGCCGCCGATGCGCTCGAGCGCCCGCACGAGACGGTCCGGCGCCTTGGTCACCGGCAGCACCGAGATCGCCGCGACCATCGCCCAGTACGGTCGGCCACCGTGGACGGCGTATGCGATCGCGCCGGCGGCCACCACCCCGACGATGTCCCGCAGGATCGTCCACCAGACCTGCGGCTCCCGCACGGCCGCCACGTCGACGATCGGCGCTCGACGTAACTGCTTGAGCGCGACGTCCGCGACCGGGCCGTGTGCGTCCTCGGGCGCGAACCGGCGCACGATCCACCCCGACATCGTGACCACCCACGACAGTGCCGCTGCGGCAGCCGCGACGCCGAACCGCAGCCCGCCGTCGCCGGCGACGGGTACCACCGCGCACACGGTGAGCGCGATGGTGTGGAACATCGGCTGCGGTGGCAGCAGTTGGAAGACCGCGATCAGCAGGCACGCCGGGACCAGCATCACGGCCACGGCGAGGAGCAACTGCACGTGCGGGGCCCCGCTCAACAGCAGGCCGGCGCCCACACAGGCCAGGATGCTCACGCCGCCGACGGTGACGGTGCGGGCGCGTATCCGGTATCGCTCGTTGCTGCCGTAGACGGCGGTGAACGCCCCGAACATCGCGTACAGCAGCAGGTTCAGGTGCCCGGTCGCGTCGAGCACCGCCGCGCACACGGCCAGGACCAGTGCGGCGCGGAAGGCCACCTCGACCTTCTGCAGGCGCGGCACCACCGTCGCCCCGGCTTCCCGCCGCCTGCCCTCGGCCGTTCCCGCTGCACCCACGGCAGTGGATTCTAGTGTTCGCGGACCAGGACTCATGGCGCGCGTAACCATCGCCAATCGCGCCACCGGACGCCACAGTCGTACGGCATGACCACCTCATTGACCCGGCCCGATTCCGATACGCCGCTCGCCGAACGCTTCCGTCCGGTGTTCGACGAGATCGCCGCCGGCGCCGTGGCCCGCGAGCGCGACCGTGAGCTCGCCTTCGACGCGGTCGCCCTGCTCCGCGACTCGGGGTTCACCTCGCTGCGGGTGCCCACCGAGTTCGGCGGCTCCGACGTCACGCTGCGCGAGTTCTTCTCGCTGCTCATCGATCTGGCGGCCGCCGACTCCAACCTGCCGCAGGCGCTGCGCGTGCACTTCAGCTTCGTCGAGGACCAGCGGCTCGCGAAGTCGGACGACGGTGACGGCTGGCTCCGCGCCGTGGCCGGCGGGCTGATCGCCGGCAACGCGATCACCGAACCCGGGGTGGGCGCGGTCGACCGGTACCGCACCGTGCTCACCGCCGACGGCGCCGGCGGGTACCGCCTCAACGGCGTCAAGGCCTACTCGACCGGCACGCTCTACGCGGGGATCATCGTGGTCGCGGCGGACCTGGACGGCGAACGGGTCACCGTCCTGGTCGACGCGGAGGCGCCCGGCGTCGAGCGCATCGAC
The DNA here is from genome assembly GCF_039541155.1 of Tsukamurella soli. Taxonomy (NCBI): domain Bacteria; kingdom Bacillati; phylum Actinomycetota; class Actinomycetes; order Mycobacteriales; family Tsukamurellaceae; genus Tsukamurella; species Tsukamurella soli. The sequence continues at coordinate 2,396 of NZ_BAABFR010000130.1, read as the reverse complement.
GACTGGGACGGCTTCGGGCAGCGCCTCACCGCCAGCGGTACCACCACGTTCACCGACGTCGTCGTCCCCGCGGAGCGGGTCGTCGGCCCCGGCTACGGGGTTCCCGGCGCCACCTACGTCACCTCCTTCCTGCAGCTCGTCCAGCTGGCCGGCCTCGCCGGCATCGCGCAGCGCGCCACCGACGACGTCGCCGACTGGGTCCGGGCGCGCACCCGCTCGTACACGCACGCCGTCGCCGACCTGCCCCGGCACGACCCGCTGGTGCAGCAGGTGATCGGCGGGCTGTCGAGCGCGGCATTCACCGCACGCGCGGCCGTACTCGCCGTGGCCGATGTCCTCGACGCGGTGCTCGACGATCGCACCGAACACGCGGACCGGCTGACCGAGGCCGAACTCGCCGCCGCGCAGGCACAGGTCACCGTGATCGACCTGGTACTCGCGGCGACCAGCCGCCTGTTCGACGTGGGCGGTGCCTCCATCGTGGCCGCCGACCTGCGCCTCGACCGACACTGGCGCAACGCCCGCACGCTCGCCGTGCACAACCCCGTCATCTACAAGACCCGTGCCATCGGTGACTACGTACTCAACGGCACCGAGCTCCCGTTCGCGTGGAGCGCCGGCCGCCGGCCGCAGTGACCACCGATCGCACCCGACTCCCCCAGCCCACGGAAGGCATACTCATGACCAACCCCATCCGAGTCGCGATCGTCGGCGCCGGCATCGTCGGCGCGACCACCGCGCTCGCGCTGCAGCGCCACGGCGTCGACGTCACCCTGTACAGCGACCGCAGCATCGAGGACCTTCGGGACGCGGTGCCCGCGACCGGTACGGCCGTGCTGTTCGGCCGGTCGCGCGACGTGGACATCGATCTGATCGGCGAGTCCTACGCAGACGCGCCGGTGTCGCTGGGCATGGCCACCCGCTTGGTCTCCGGCGAGCCGGGCGAGCTGACCACCCTGCTCGACTTCGACCCCGACTTCCATTACACGGCAGCGGGTGTCGACGTGCGGCTGCGCGCCCACGACCGACTCACGGAGTTCGTGCGCGCGGGTGGCGCCTTCGTCGTGCAGCCCGTCACCGTCGGCGACCTCGACGCGATCGCCGCGGACCACGACCTCACGCTGCTCGCGACCGGCAAGGGCGGCCTGGTCGAGCTGTTCCCCGTCGATGAGGACCGCACCGTGTACCGCGAGCCGCAGCGCGAGCTGCTGGCCGCCGCGTTCGCCGGCCTGGGCCACGGGCCGGAGGTGTTCGCGCACCGGGGCGGCGGCACGCACAACGTCTTCAACCTGCACGCCGAGCACGGCGAGCTGTGGATCGGACCGTACTGGCACAAGGACATCGGGGCGTCGTGGAGCTTTCTGGGCTTCGCCAGGCCGGGCAGCCCGTGGGTCGAGCGGTTCGACTCGGTGACCGATGCCGCGAGCGCGCTCGAGGTGGTCACCGAGCTGTACCGCGACTACTACCCCGAGGACCTGCCCGAGATCGAGAAGCTGACCGTCATCGAGGAGGACCAGCGGTCGTGGCTGCGCGGCGCGGTGACACCGACGGTACGGAAGCCGGTCGGGCACACTGCATCCGGGCGGCCGGTGGCGGCGATCGGCGACACCGTCCTCGCCTTCGACCCGATCGCCGGGCAGGGCGCGCAGACCGGCATCATCCAGGCGGCCGCGCTCGTGGCGGCGATCGTCGCCCGCGGCACGGACTTCACCGAGGACTGGATCGCCGAGCAGTTCGACGACCACTGGGACGCCCGGGGGCACGCCGCGGCGGAGGTCACCCGCCTCTTCCTCGGCGACCCCGACTACGCGTTCGTCGCGGGCAAGCTGTTCCCGGCGGCGCAGGAGGACGACGCGGTGGGCGCTGCCCTGTTCGGGCTGCTGTCCGAGCCCGCGCCGATCCTAGGCCTGCACACCGACGAGGATGTCGACCGGTTCATCGCGGACGCGAAGGCGGCCGCACTGGTCCGTAGTTGACCACCATGTGCACCGTTCCGTCGGTCGCCGGTTGACCACCATGTGCACCGTTCCGTCGGTCGCCGATTGACCAACATGTGCACCGTTCCGTCGGTCGGTCGGCCGACGGAACGGTGCACATGTTTGTCAGTGGCGGGCGTAGCAGTCCGCGCGGGCGTGCGCCAGTTTCCCGACCGGAGGCGCGGCCTACCCTGAAGCGCATGTCTGACACCGCCCCGGCCGCGGCCATCGTCGTCGCCGCACTGGCCGCCGCCGTCCCGGCCGACCGGATCGTCACCGACGCCGACATCACCGGGGGATACGCCCACGACGACGCCGAGTGGGCGCCGTACACGACGCCGCTGGCCGTGGTCCGGCCGCGGTCGGCCGACGAGGCCCGCGCCACCGTCGCCGCGTGGGCCGGGCTGGGCGTGCCGATCG